>NZ_JAGHKE010000083.1:0-14618 GCF_017889395.1 Allofournierella sp.
TGGCCCGGCAGAGCGGCCTGCCGGAGACCGCCGCGGCCTGGATGGTGGCGGTGGGCGCGGCGGGATCGGCGGCCGGGCGGCTGAGCCTTGCCGCGGCGGGGGACAAGCTGGGCCGACGGGCGGTGCTCATCGCCGCCTTTGGGGCGCTGGCGGCTTTGTCCGCCGGATTTGCCTTTGCAAAGGAATGGCTGTTCCTGGCCGTTTACGCCGGGCTGTGCTTTTTCTATGCCGGTCAGGCGGCGGTGCTGCCCAGCCTCTGCACCGAGCGGTTCGGCCTGGCCCACACCGGGGTCAACTACGGCCTGCTGGCCCTGGGCATGGCGGCGGGTAGCCTGGGCTTTCCCTTCGCGGCCAAGGCCCTTGGTCTGGATACCGGGCGGCACTGGCTGGCGGTGGGCGCGGCGCTGGCCGGGGCCTTCTGTTTGTGGAAGCTGGGCCCGGTGCAAAAGAAGAAAACCTCCGGTTGACAGCGCCCTTTGGGAATGCTATGGTGAAGATAACCGGGCGGGCCCGGCGCGAGGGTCCGCCGCATTATAATGGTAAAGGAGCGATTCCCCATGGCAAAACTGGATGGTAAGGCGGCACTCATCACCGGCGCGGCGGCCGGACTGGGCGAGGGCATTGCCACCGCCTACGCAAAATACGGCGCAAAGATGGTTCTGGTGGACCTGGACCCCCGCGTGGAAGAGACCGCCCAGCGGCTGCGCAAAGAGTACGGCAGCGAGATCATCACCGTGGTGGCCAACGTGGCCGACCGGGCCCAGATGGACGAGGCCGCAAAGAAGGGCGCGGAAGCCTTCGGCGCCATCGACATCGCCTGCTGCAACGCGGGCGTCTGCCGCCTGGCCCCCTTTGAGGAGATGGACGACGCCACCCGGGATTTCCACATCGATGTGAACATCAAGGGCGTGTGGAACACCTGCAAGGCGGTTATCCCCTATATGCTGAAGCAGGGCGGCGGCAGCATCGTGATTGCCTCTTCTGTCACCGGCGACATCGTGGCCGACGCGGGCGAGGCCGCCTACGCCATGACCAAGGCCGCGCTGGTGGGCCTGACCAAGTGCCTGGCGGTGGAGTACGCCGGGCGCAACATCCGGGTAAACTGCTCCCAGCTGGGCTATGCCCGCACCCCCATGGTGGAGAAGATGGCGGTGGAATCCAACCCCGAAAACCCGGAAGCTGCCATTGCGGCCATCGCGGCGGGCGTGCCCATGGGCCGGCTGGCAAAGCCCATCGAGGTGGGCGAGCTGTTCGCTTTTCTGGGCAGCGATGAGTCCAGCTATCTGACCGGCAGCCAGATCGTGATCGACGGCGGCAGCACCCTGCCCGAGACCATGAGCATCGGCACCAACTGACCGGAAAAACAAAAAGGGCCGCGCACCGTGAAAATACGGTGCGCGGCCCTTGCTGCATTTCGTGACGCTTAGCCCTTGGTGTCGCCGAACAGGTTGAAGCGGTAGAGTTTGGCCTCGTCCTCGGGCTCGGAGCACTCGAACTTGGCCTCGGCGATCTGGCCGCCCTGAATCAGGGTGGTGAAGCCGATCAGCTGGCACAGCTTGCTCTTCAGGTTCAGCCGGTCGCCCTCGGGGGTGATCATGTAAATGTCGCCCTTGCAGGAGGCCAGCATCTCGCTGAAATCACGAACATTGAAATTATGAAGACTGATGCGATCCATAAAACGGATTCCTCACTTTCGTTTTTGCAGGCCCCGGCGCATCAAATAAGCCGGGCCGCCTTCTCTGGCAATTGCCAATACTTTCTCCCTCGCGCGGGCCTTGCCGCCCGTGCACCTATACTATAGCACTGCCTTTGTGCACATGCAACAATGAAAATGGCGTTTCTTTGTACGTATTGACGATTTAATTCGCACAAAAATCCAGCAGCGGGCAAAAACGGGAAGGGCGGTGCAATTTTTTGGCTGAACAAATGGAAAAACGCCTTGCAAAACCATTCGCCCCTATTTATAATGAGAAGGTAGATGTTGTGAAATCCGCAACAAGCTTACAAAGAGAGCAAAGGAGAGTACTATTATGACCTATTCTCATGAAGTAGAGCGTATGTGTCCTCTGACCAAAGGCCCCCATCACGGCCCCGCCCCCATCCCGGAGGAGGGCGCCTGGGTTAAGGCCTATGAGATCAAGGATATTTCCGGCCTGACCCACGGTGTGGGCTGGTGCGCCCCTCAGCAGGGCACCTGCAAGCTGACTCTGAACGTTAAGAACGGCGTGATCGAGGAAGCTCTGGTCGAGACCATCGGCTGCTCCGGCATGACCCACTCCGCCGCTATGGCCGGCGAGATCCTGCCCGGCAAGACCATCCTGGAAGCTCTGAACACCGACCTGGTGTGCGACGCCATCAACGTGGCTATGCGCGAGCTGTTCCTGCAGATCGTTTACGGCCGCAGCCAGACTGCCTTCAGCGAGGGCGGCCTGCCCATCGGCGCCGGCCTGGAGGACCTGGGCAAGGGTCTGCGCAGCATGACCGGCACCATCTTCTCCACCAAGGCCAAGGGCGTTCGTTACCTGGAGCTGACCGAGGGCTACATCCTGAAGACCGCTCTGGATGAGAACAACGAGGTCATCGGTTACCAGTTCGTCCGTCTGGGCAAGATGCTGGAAGCTATCCGCCACGGCGAGGACCCCAAGACCGCGTTCGAGAAGAACATTGGCACCTACGGCCGGTTCGATGGCGCTGCCAAGTACATCGACCCCCGCGAAGAATAAGAGAGGAGGAGAAACATTATGGCTACTTTTGAATCTATGGATCGCCGCATGCCCAAGATCGAGGCATGCCTGAAGGCCAACGGCCTGGAATCCCTGGACGCTTGCCGTGAGATGCTCCTCGAGAAGGGCATCGACTGCGACGCTATTGTTAAGGGCGTTCAGCCCATCTGCTTTGAGAACGCCGTTTGGGCTTACACCCTGGGCACCGCCATCGCTGTGAAGCGTGGCCTGAAGAACGCCGCCGAGTGCGCCGCCGCCATCGGCGAGGGCCTGGAGGCTTTCACCATCCCCGGTTCTGTTGCCGAGCAGCGCAAGGTTGGTCTGGGTCACGGTAACCTGGGCGCCATGCTGCTGAGCGACGAGACCAAGTGCTTCGCCTTCCTGGCTGGCCACGAGAGCTTTGCCGCTGCTGAGGGCGCCATCGGTATCGCCCGCACCGCCAACAAGGCTCGTAAGACCCCTCTGCGCGTTATCCTGAACGGCCTGGGCAAGGATGCTGCTTACATCATCAGCCGCATCAACGGCTTCACCTACGTGGAGACCGATTACGACTTCAAGACCGGCGAGCTGAAGGTTGTTCGCGAGAAGGCTTTCTCCGACGGCGAGCGCGCTGCTGTTAAGTGCTACGGCGCCAACGACGTTCTGGAAGGCGTTGCCATCATGAAGGCTGAGGCTGTTGAGGTTTCCATCACCGGTAACTCCACCAACCCCACCCGTTTCCAGCACCTGGTTGCCGGCACCTACAAGAAGTGGGCCATCGAAAACGGCAAGAAGTACTTCTCCGTTGCTTCCGGCGGCGGCACCGGCCGTACCCTGCATCCCGATAACGTGGCTGCCGGCCCCGCTTCCTACGGTCTGACCGACAGCATGGGCCGTATGCACGGCGACGCTCAGTTCGCCGGCTCCTCCAGCGTGCCCGCTCACGTGGAGATGATGGGCCTGATCGGTATGGGCAACAACCCCATGGTTGGCGCCACCGTGGCCTGCGCTGTTGCTGCTTCTCAGGTCTAATCGACCCGTTAAGCACACTGTGTTTTGACAAAGAGCACCGTCCCCTTTTGGGGGCGGTGCTTTTTTGTGTGCCCAAAGGGGGACGCCGGTGGATTTTTGCCGCCTGCGCACTGGCTTTTTTGCTGGATTGTATGCTACAATAATAAAAATAATGCACGCGAAAAAGAGGAGGCGGCGGGTTATGTATGATATGGCGGAATCACAGATGACCCTTTACGATTATGTGCAGCCCTTCGGGGGAACACTGGATGAGAATAACCGCTGGGTGAAGCTGGCGAAGGAGATCGACTGGCAGGAGATGGAGCGCCACTATGCGGGCAACTTCGGCCGGGCAGGCAATCAGGCGCTGCCCCTGCGCATGGCCTTCGGCAGCCTGGTCATCCGCCAGGCGCTGGAGCTTTCCGACCGGCAGACCGTGCAGATGATCCGGGAAAACCCCTACCTGCAATACTTCATCGGCATGACCAGCTTTAGCCACACCGCGCCCTTTGTGGCCCACAGCATGGTGGGCTTTCGCCAGCGCATTCCTCAGGAGCAGGTGGACAAGGCGGTGAAGCTGTTCAAACGCATTTCCCGCCAGTGCGAGCGGGAACAGTGAGGGGGCGTTTCGGCATAGAATAAAGGCGGCGCGTTCCGGTTATCCAATGTGATAAAGTCACTTTTCAAATGCACGCCAACATGATAGAGTTTGGGCAGCACCACATAATTCCAGGTGGTGGAGCACGCCGGAAAATTTTTTGCGGAATGAATCAAAAAGCGCAGGCAAGCCTTGGTGGCCCCGCGAGCATTTTTGGAAAATTCCACAGAAAATTTTGGCGGGATACGCCGCCTGAGGCGTTCGCCGTGAATTGTGTGGTGGTTCCCCAAGGAAAAACAATGGAAGATAGCGCTTTCGGGCGCTGTAATAAAAAAATTTCTTACTTTATTGGAGGGAGTTTGTCATGAATCTGAAGGGTTCCAAGACCGAAGCCAACCTGATGGCCGCCTTTGCCGGTGAGAGCCAGGCCCGCAACAAGTACACCTACTACGCATCCAAGGCCAAGAAGGAAGGCTACAACGAGATTGCTGCCGTCTTCGAGGAGACCGCCAACAACGAGAAGGAGCACGCCAAGATCTGGTTCAAGCTGCTGCACGACGGCGAGGTGCCCGGCACCCTGGCCAACCTGGCCGACGCCGCTGCCGGTGAGAACTACGAGTGGACCGACATGTACGCCAGCTTCGCCGCCACCGCCAAGGAAGAGGGCTTCGACCGCATCGCCGCCCTGTTCACCATGGTGGGCGACATCGAGAAGGAGCACGAGGCCCGTTACCGTGAGGTGGCCAAGCTGCTGGAAGAGGGCAAGCTGTTTGCCCGCGAGACCGAGCAGGTTTGGATCTGCACCAACTGCGGCCACATCCACATCGGCACCCACGCTCCCGCCAAGTGCCCGGTCTGCGACCATCCTCAGGGCTACTTCGTGCTGCGCGCGGAAAATCACTGATTCATTTTGAACCTTTGGCCCCCCGGCTTTTGCCGGGGGGCTTTTTCTTTTGCGAAAACTCTGTGTGTGCTCTTGACAGAAGAACGGTTTGTCCTGTATACTTCCTTGTAGTATTACATTATCACAATAAAGCAAAACAGGGAGGCGAGCCGGGATGCAAAACGACCAGCTGCTGAAAAACGAAGAGCGGGCGGTGATCGCCCTGCGGGCTTTGTACCAGAGCTATGGGTACCTGCCCTATAAAATGAGCCGTTTCGAGGAATACGAGCTGTATGCCCGCAACAAGGACTTTCTGCTCAGCGACCGGGTTATCACCTTTACCGACACCAACGGCCGCCTGATGGCCTTAAAGCCGGATGTGACCCTTTCCATCCTGCAAAAGGGCGAGGAGAACCCCGGCTGCAAGCGCAAGGTGTGCTACAACGAAAATGTGTACCGGGTGTCCCGCCGGTCGGGCCAGTTCAAGGAGATCATGCAGACCGGTCTGGAGTGCATCGGCGACGTGGACGAATACGATGTGTTCGAGGCGGTGGAGCTGGCGGCGAAAAGTCTGGCGCTCATCGGCCCGGAGTACGTGCTGGAGATCAGCCATCTGGGCGTTGTCTCCGCCTTGCTGGAGGCGGCGGGCGGCGGCGAGGAGTTCCGGCGCAGCGCGCTGGAGGCCCTCTCCCAGAAAAACGCCCACGATCTGGCCCGCATCTGCGAAGAAAACCGCGTGCCCGCCGAATGTGCCCGGCGGCTGGCGGATCTTGTCACCATCTACGGCAGCCGGGGCCCGGCGCTGCAAAAGCTGCGGGAACTCTGCGGCGATGTGGCCGGGGAGGCGGTGGCCGAGCTGGAGCAGCTGAGCGCCCTGCTGGACGCGGCGGGTCTGGGCGACGAGGTGGTACTGGACTTCTCGGTGGTCAACCACATGGACTACTACAACGGCATCGTGTTCCGGGGCTTTTTGCAGGGCCTGAGCCAGAGCGTGCTGGCGGGCGGCCGGTACGACCGGCTGATGCGCCGGATGGGCCGCAGCCAGGGCGCGGTGGGCTTCGCCCTTTATCTGGACCGGCTTGACCAGCTGCGCAGCCCCCGCCCGGAATGGGATGTGCAGGTGCTGCTGCTCTATGAAAACGAGACCCCCGCGGCAGCGGTGGCGGCGGCGGTGCAGAAATTGCGCGCCAAGGGCAGAAGCGTGAGCGCCCAGAAGGCGGTGCCGCCCAAGCTGCGGTATCAGGAATGCATCCGGCTCAACAAGGAGGGGAAACCATGCTGAACATCGCGCTGCCCAAGGGCCGCCTGGGCGAAAAGGTCTATGCCATGTTCGAGGCGGCGGGCTACGAGTGCCCGGCCATCCGGGAGAACAGCCGCAAGCTGATTTTTGAAAACGCCGAAAAGGGCATCCGGTATTTCTGGGTCAAGCCCTCGGATGTGAGCATCTATGTGGAACGGGGCGCGGCCGATGTGGGCGTGGCCGGAAAAGATATTTTACTGGAATACCACCCGGACGTGTACGAGCTGCTGGACCTGAACGTGGGCCGCTGTAAGATGGCGGTGGCCGCCCCCTGCGATTTCCATGACGACGGGGAGCGCACCCTGCGGGTGGCCACCAAGTTCGCGTCCATCGCGGCGGACTACTACGCGGGCATGGGCCGGGATGTGGATTTCATCAAGCTGAACGGCTCCATCGAGCTGGCCCCCATTCTGGGCCTGTCCGATGTGATCGTGGACATCGTGGAAACCGGCACCACCCTGCGGGAAAACAACCTGGAGGTGGTGGCGGACATCCTGCCCATCAGCGCTCGGCTGATCGCCAACAAGGCCAGCTTCAAATTCAAAAACCGCCAGCTGGAAGAGATGCTGGCCAGGATGAAGGAACAGGTGAAGTGACATGATTCCCATTTATGAATACGGCCAGGTACCGAATAGCGAGATTTTTGCCCGGGATAACATCGCCTCCAACGTGGAGGGCGCGGTGACCGAGATTCTGGCCCAGGTGGCCGCCCGGGGCGACGAGGCCCTGCGGGAATACACCCTGCGCTTCGACAAGGCCGACCTGACTGATCTGGAAGTGACCGAGGCCGAGATCGACGAGGCCTTCGCGGCGGTGGAGCCGGAATTTGTGGAGATTCTGCGCCAGGCGGCGGCGAACATCCGCGCCTTCCATGAAAAGCAGCGCCGCAACAGCTTTGTGGTGGCCGACCAGCCCGGCGTAGTGCTGGGCCAGAAGATCGTGCCCATCCAGAAGGTGGGCCTGTATGTGCCCGGCGGCACCGCGGCCTACCCCTCCACCGTATTGATGGACAGCATCCCCGCCAAAATCGCGGGCTGCCCCCAGCTGGTGATGGTCACTCCGCCCAGCGCAGACGGCAAGGTGAACCCCGTGATTCTGGCGGCGGCGAAAATCGCGGGCGTGGACCGCATCTTCAAGGTGGGCGGCGCCCAGGCGGTGGCGGGCCTTGCCTACGGCACCGAGACCCTGCCCAAGGTGGATAAGATCGTGGGCCCCGGCAATGCCTATGTGGCGGAAGCCAAAAAGCAGGTATTCGGCCGGGTGGCCATCGACATGATCGCCGGACCCAGCGAGATTCTGGTGGTGGCGGACGGCAGCTGCAACGCCAAAATCGTGGCGGCGGATATGCTCAGCCAGGCAGAGCACGACAAAATGGCCAGCGCGGTGCTGGTCACCGACAGCGGCGAGCTGGCCAAGGCAGTACAGGCGGAGCTGGAGCGGCAGATCCCGCTTTTGCCCCGCAGTGAGATCGCCCGGGCCTCCATTGACAACAACGGCAAGATCATCGTGGCGGAAACTCTGGATCTGGCCATTGACATCGCCAACGAGATCGCCCCCGAGCATCTGGAGCTGTGCGTGGACGCGCCCTTTGACTATCTGGACCGGGTGCGCTGTGCCGGTTCCATCTTCCTGGGCAAGAACTGCCCCGAGGCCCTGGGCGATTACTTCGCCGGCCCCAACCACACCCTGCCCACCAGCGGCACGGCGAAATTCTCGTCGGCGCTGTCGGTGGATGACTTCGTGGTGAAGAGCCAGTTTACCTATTACACCGCCGACGCGCTGGCGAAGGTGGGCGAACAGGTTGCCTATTTCGCCCGCAAGGAAGGGCTGGACGCCCACGCCAACAGCGTCACCGTGCGGCTGGAGGAGAAAAAGAAATGAGCCGGTTTTTTTCAAGTCGCTACGCGGCGCTCACCCCCTATACCCCGGGTGAGCAGCCCCAGGACCAGGACTACCTGAAGCTGAACACCAACGAATCCCCGTTTCCCCCTTCTCCGGGGGTGGCGGCGGCGGTGGCCGCCCAGTGCGGCAAGGTGCAGCTTTATTCCGACCCCCAGTGCGCCGGGCTGCGCCGTGCGCTGGCGGACCGCTACGGGGTGAAGCCCGCCAACATCATGGTGGGCAACGGCTCGGATGAGGTGCTGGACTTGGCCTTCTGCGCCTTTGCGGGGGAGGAGCGGCCCCTGTATTTCGCGGATGTGACCTACGGCTTTTATCCGGTGTTCGCGGCCAAGAACCGTCTGCCCTTTGAGGTGGTCCCCTTGAAAGAGGATTTCACCATCGACCCGGCGGATTACTTCGGCAAAAACGGGGTGGCGGTGATCGCCAACCCCAACGCCCCCACCGGTCTGGCGCTGGGGCTGGACGCCATCGAAGCGATTTTGCAGGCCAACCCGGACGGGGTGCTGATCGTGGACGAAGCCTATGTGGACTTCGGGGCCGAGAGCGCCGCTGCCCTGCTGGATAAATACGACAATCTGCTGGTGGTGCGCACCTTCTCCAAGTCCCGCTCCATGGCAGGGGCCCGGCTGGGCTTTGCCATCGGCTGCGAGGCGCTGATTGCCGATCTGGAGACCCTGCGCTATTCCACCAACCCTTACAACGTGAACCGGATGACCCTGGCGGCGGGCGAGGCCGCGCTGGCCGAGGACGACTATTACATGGACAACTGCCGCCGCATCGCCGCCATCCGGCAGGATGTGGCCGGGCAGCTGGAGGCCATGGGCTGGCGGGTGCTGCCCTCCAAAACCAACTTCCTGTTCGCGGCATCCCCCAAGCTGGGCGGCAAGGCCATGTATCAGGCCCTGCGCCAGAAGGGTGTGCTGGTGCGGCATTTCGATGCCCCCCGCACCCGAGACTTTATCCGCATCACCATCGGGGACGAGACCCAGATGGAGCGGTTTGTGAACACCGTCAAGGAAATTGAAAAGGAGGCAGCCCAGTGAGAACGGCAGAGATCAAACGCACCACCGCCGAGACGGACATTTCCCTGCGCCTTGTGCTGGAGGGTACCGGCAAGGGCAGCTGCGCCACCGGCTGCGGCTTTCTGGACCATATGCTGGTGCTGTTTGCCCGGCATGGCCGGTTCGATCTGGATCTGACCTGCACCGGCGACACCTACGTGGACTACCACCACACGGTGGAGGATGTGGGCATCTGCCTGGGCGACGCCTTCCGGCAGGCCCTGGGCGACAAGCGGGGCGTATGCCGCTACGGTCAGTCCCTGCTGCCCATGGATGAAACCCTGATTCTGGCGGCGGCGGACCTGTCCGGCCGGGGCGGCTACTATGGCCAGGTGGAGATCCCCACCCAGAAGGTGGGCGACTTCGACACCGAGCTGTTCGAGGAATTCTGGATCGCCTTCGCCCGTCAGGCTCAGCTGACCCTGCATCTGCAAAAGATGGCGGGGGCCAACTCCCACCACATCATGGAGGGGGCCTTCAAGGCGGCGGCCCGCTGCCTGCGGGCGGCAGTGGCCATCGACCCGGAGTTCGCCGGGGAAATTCCATCCACAAAAGGGGTGCTGTGATGATCGGCGTAATCGACTACGGGGTGGGCAACCTGTTCAGCCTCTGCTCCTCCCTGCGTTATGTGGGGGCCCAGGTGCAGGTAAGCGCCGACCCCGCCGTTCTGAAACAGGCGGACAAGCTGGTCTTGCCCGGCGTGGGCGCCTTTGGCGACGCGGCCCAAAAGCTGCGGGCCACCGGGCTGGACCAGCTGGTGATAAACCAGGCGCAAAAGGGCGTGCCGGTGCTGGGCATCTGTCTCGGCATGCAGCTGCTCTTTGAAGAAAGTCTCGAATACGGCCGCCACAAGGGCCTGGGTCTTTTGGCCGGGCGGGTGGTGCCCATGGAGGGGGCCCTCCCGGCGGAGCTGAAAATTCCCCACATCGGCTGGAACGCTTTGCGGCCGGTGGCCGAAAGCCCGCTGCTGCGGGATGTGAAGCCCGGCGACTGCGTATACTTTGTTCATTCCTACTACGTCGACGGCTGCGCCGACAGTCTGGTGGCCACGGCGGAGTATGGCATCCCCATCACCGCCATGGTGCAGAAGGGGAACGTGATGGGCTGCCAGTTCCACCCGGAAAAGAGCGGCCCGGTGGGCCTTGCCATCCTGCGGGCCTTTTGTGAAGAGGAGGGAAAAGCATGATCCTGTTTCCGGCCATCGACCTGTACGAAGGGCAGGCGGTCCGGCTTTATCAGGGCGATTACCGGCAGATGACCGTGTACAGCTCCGACCCGGCGGCACTGGCCAAACAATTTGCCGAAACCGGCGCCACCTACATCCATCTGGTGGACCTGGAGGGCGCGCGGGACGGCACCACCCCCAATCTGGAGCTGATCCGGCGCATCGCCGCCGAGACCGGCCTGTTTGTGGAGGTGGGCGGCGGCATCCGGAATATGGACATTGCCCGGGCCTACCTGGAAAACGGGGTGAGCCGGGTGATTCTGGGCACCGCCGCCGTCACCGACCCGGACTTTCTGCAGAATGCTCTGGATACCTGGGGCGAGCGGGTGGCCGTTGGGGCCGACCTGCGGGACGGCCAGGTGGCCATCCGGGGCTGGCAGCAGACCAGCGACGAGGGGGCGCAAAGCTTCTTCGACCGGATGCAGGGCCTTGGCGTTTCCACCATGATCTGCACCGACATCTCCCGGGACGGGGCCATGCGGGGCGCGAATCTGGAGCTGTACCGTAGTCTCGCCAAACGGCAGGGGCTGCAGATCGTGGCCTCCGGCGGCGTAAGCAGCCTGGACGACATCAAAGCCCTGCGTCAGATGGACCTGTACGGGGCCATTCTGGGCAAGGCCTACTACACCGGCGCAGTGGACCTGGCCGATGCACTGGAGGCGGCGAAATGATCACAAAACGAATCATGGATGGCCGTGTGGTGAAGGGCGTGAACTTCAAGGGGCTGTCGGATGTGTCCGACCCGGTGGAGCTGGCCCGGTACTATTCCGAGAGCGGAGCCGATGAGCTGGTGTTCTACGACATCACCGCCTCCGCCGAGGGGCGCAAGCTGTTTACCGACATCCTCTGCCGGGTGGCGGAGACGATTTTCATCCCTCTCACCGTGGGCGGCGGCGTGAACACCCTGGAGGATTTTGACCGGGTGCTCAAATGCGGCGCCGACAAGGTGAGCGTGAATTCCGGCGCCATCCGGGACCCGGAGCTGATCCGCCGCGCCGCGAAGCGGTACGGCAACCAGTGCGTGGTGCTCTCGGCGGACATCAAGCGGGTGAACGGCCGGTTTCAGGTGTTCGCCAAGGGCGGCCGGGAGGATACCGGCATCGAGGCCATCGGCTGGCTGCGCCGGGGCGTGGAGCTGGGCGCGGGCGAGGTGGTGGTAAATTCCATCGACACCGACGGCGTGAAGCAGGGATTCGACCTGGAGCTGCTGGATGAGGTCTGCCGGGCGGTGCCGGTTCCGGTGATCGCCTCCGGCGGCGCGGGCAGCCAGCAGGATTTTGTGGAGCTGTTCAAAAAGGTCCCCAGTGTGGATGCGGGCCTGGCGGCCTCGGTGTTCCATTTCGGTGAGATCGCCATTCCGGACCTGAAACAGACCCTTTGGGAAAACGACATCATAGTGAGGCGATAAGATATGCTGAACATTCAAGACCTGAAATTTGACGAAAAGGGCCTGATCCCGGCGGTGGTGGTGGATGCCAAAAGCCGCAAGGTGCTCACCGTGGCCTACATGAACGCCGAGAGCCTGGCCATCAGTATGGAAAAAAAGCTTACCTGCTTCTGGAGCCGTTCCCGGCAGGAGCTGTGGCTCAAGGGCGAGACCAGCGGAAACTACCAGCACATTGTGAGCATCACCGCTGACTGCGACCGCGACGCGCTGCTGGTGCTGGTGGAAAAGGACGGCCCGGCCTGCCACCTGGGCAATGATTCCTGCTTTGAGGACGTGCTGTTTGAGAGCGACGAGCGGGGCGACTTTACCCTGCAGGGCCTGTACGATCTGCTGATGCAGCGCAACGCCGACCGGCCCGAGGGCTCCTACACCACCTATCTGTTCGAGAAGGGTCTGGATAAGATCCTGAAAAAGGTGGGCGAGGAATGCACCGAGGTCATCATCGCGGGCAAGGCCGAGGACAAAAAGGAGACCATCTACGAACTGGCGGACCTGGCCTACCACGCCATGGTGCTCATGGTGCAGATGGGCATCACCGTGGAGGATGTGCGGGACGAGCTGGCCAGCCGTCACATCATCGACCACAAGGTCAAGCAGGAAAAGATGACCTCATGAGACCCTACAATCTGCACACCCACACCACCTTCTGCGACGGCGACAATACCCCCGAAGAGCTGGCCGCGGCGGCGCTGGCGGCGGGCTGCGAAACCCTGGGCTTTTCCGGCCACAGCCACACCGGCTTTGACGAGCGGTATTGCATGAGCCTTGCGGGCACCCGGGACTATAAAGAGCAGGTGCGGCGTCTGCAAGCAGAATACGCGCCACGGCTGCGGATTCTCTTGGGCATCGAGCAGGATTATTACTCGGAACAGCCCGCCGAAGGGTACGATTTTGTCATCGGCTCGGTGCATTATTTGTATCGTCATGGGGAATACCTGCCGGTGGATGAGGACCCCCAGTGGCAGCAGGGCATCGTGACCGACCACTACGGCGGGGATTACTATGCCTTCGCGGAGGATTACTTCGCCACGCTGGCGGATGTGCACCGGCGTACCGGGTGCGATATTGTGGGGCACTTTGACCTGATCGCCAAGTTCAACGAGAGCGGCGTGCTGTTTGATGAAGCCCACCCCCGCTACCGGGCAGCGGCGCTGGCCGCTTTGGACCGGCTGGCAGGGGAGGGTGTGGCCTTTGAGGTGAACACCGGCGCGGTGGCCAAGGGCTGGCGCACCCAGCCCTACCCGGCCAGCTGGCTGTTGGAGGGGCTGCAGGCCCGGGGAGCGCGGCTGGTCTTTTCCAGCGACTGCCACAACGCCAATCAGCTGCTGGCCGGCTGGGAAACATGGGGGCCCCTGTGCGGCCCTTCTCTCTGACAGGCTGATATTGTGAATGAGAAGCCGCCCGGCGGGGGAGTGAAAGCCCCGGCCGGGCGGTTTTGCTTTGCCCCGGCGGGGCCGGTCTGTTATAATACGTTTATATATAAATAGAGAAAGGGGAATGAACATGGCCTGTCTGCCCTGTCTGGTGCTGGATCACGACGATACCGTGGTGGCCAGCACACCCACCATCCACTACCCGGCCTTTCTGGATGCCATGAAGCTTCTGCGCCCGGAAGTGAACTGGAGCCTGCACGAGTATGTGCTGTATAACTTCGAGCCGGGCTTTGAGGCCATCTGCCGGGAGATGCTGCACCTGACCGATGAGGAGATGCTGGTGGAGCAGAAGGTCTGGAAGCAGTGGACCAGCACCCATGTGCCGCCCATGTTCCCGGGCATGGCCGAGCTGCTGCGCCGGTATCGGGATGCCGGGGGCATCCTCTGCGTGGCCAGCCATTCCAGCGAGGAGATGATCCGGCGGGATTACCGGGTGCACTGCGGCTTCGAGCCGGAGCTGGTGTTCGGCTGGGAGCTGCCGCCCCAAAAGCGCAAGCCCGCCTCCTATGCGCTGGAGGAGATCATGCGTCATTACGGCCTTGCGCCGGATGAGCTTTTGATGGTGGACGATTTAAAGCCCGGCTGGCAGATGGCGAAAAGCTGCGGCGTGCCCTTTGCCTTTGCGGGCTGGGGCTGCGAGGTGGAGCCGGTGCGCGACTTCATGAAAAAACATTCCACTCATCCGCTGGACACGGTAGACCAGCTGGCCCCGCTGCTGGGCCTGTAAGGCCTGGATTTCTATACAAAGAGGACAAACCGGGTAGCATATTAGCAAAGTGATACTTTTTCGAAAAAAATTGAAAAAAGGTGTTGACTTCTGGTTGCAGGCTGTGGTATTATAACTGAGCCGTCAACGACGGCAAGCCGCTCAAAAGAGCTTGAAAAAATATTTCAAAAAATGCTTGACAACAAGAACTTGATGAGATATAATAAACAAGCTGTCCCGCGAGGGAGAGTGGCACAGGACCTTGAAAATTGAACAATATCGAAGCTTGAACGGAACCTTATCGTGATGGAAAATCACGTTAAACAATTCCAATATACAAGTAATTCGTG
>NZ_JAGHKE010000084.1:0-17161 GCF_017889395.1 Allofournierella sp.
GGCGAGGAGAGCGTCTGCGGCCGCCTGAGTCTGACCCGGCAGAGGGAACGGTACCTGATCGCCACCCCCACCGGCTACCGCACCCCGCCCACCGAGCGCCAGTTCGCCCGCGCCATGCAGGCCCATTTTGCGGAGTGTGAGCAGTGCGGCCTGGGAACCAGCTTCCAGGCCGGGGAGATCATCCCCCGGGAAAGAGCGCTGCAGGGCCGCTTTCTGGAGGCCTATTATTTCAGCCCATTGCCCGGACCGGTGGAGCATCCCCATCTGTGGACCTGCCCCGCCGGGACCTGGGCGGTGTATTATTACCAGGGCGGCTACGACGAGCTGCCCACCGCCTACGCCCTCTTTCTGGAGGAGCTGGAGCGCCGGGAGCTGCGTCTGGCGGGGGACGTGTACGAACAGGATGTGATCAATTATCTCTCGGTCACCGATCCGGCCCGCTATGTGCTGCGGCTGTCGGCCCCGGTGGAGGAGTAAACAAGTTTGCGTGCAGAAAAAGGCGGCTGCCTTTCCCGGTTTGGGAAGGCAGCCGCCTTTTGGTTTTGTATCTGTCTGGGCGAAAAACGCCGGAAGGTCAGCGGCTTACAGGTCGCTGAACAGGTCTTCCTTGTAAACGCCCGCCTGGATCAGTGCCCGGAAGCTGGCCACAACAAAGTCCTTGTCCTCCTTGTAGGTCACGCCGAACCACTTGTCGTCGGTCTTCAGCACCTTCACCGACACTGCGCTGCGCTTGAGCAGCTGGTCAATGTAGATGGGCAGCAGGTACTCGGCCTTCAGGATCTTGTCCTCCGGAGTGTTGGCGAAGAACTCCACAAAGCCCTTGTCCAGCAGATCCAGGAAGGCGGGGGTCAGGCCCCACATGTTCATGGAAACCAGAGAGTCCGCGTCCACGGGCTTGCCCTCCACCTCGGCGCCGGTGGCGGTCTTCACGATATTGGAGGTCTCCTCCACATCGGTCAGGTAGCCGGTCTCGTTCATATGGCAGATGCCGCGGGTCACGCCGCCGTTCTCGGACAGGGTGTTCTTCAGCACAAAGCCCGCCATGCACAGCTCGCTGTCGCCGTGGTCCTGCACCAGGAAGTCGTGGATCTTCACAAAGGCTTCCTTGCCGTAGTAGTCGTCCGCGTTGATGACCACGAAGGGCTCGTTCAGCAGACCCTTGCAGGCCAGAACCGCCTGGCCGGTGCCCCAGGGCTTGGTGCGCTCTGCGGGCAGCGCAACGCCCTCAGGCAGGTTTTCCTTCTCCTGATAGGCGTAGGCGATCTCCACGCCCAGCCGGGCGCAGGTGGCGGCAATGCGGTCGCCGATGGCCTCACGGAAGGCCTCGGCAATGTCGTGCCGGATGATAAAGACCACCTTGTTGAAGCCTGCCTCGATGGCGTCGTGAATGGAATAGTCCATGATGATCTCGCCGTGCAGGCCCACGGGCTCCAGCTGCTTGATGCCGCCGCCGAAACGGCTGCCGATGCCCGCCGCCATAATGACCATAAAATGCGCGATTTTTCCATGGAATGAACAAGGGAACGTTTCGGTGAGCTGGGCGGCGAGATCAACAAAAGGGGCCCGGGCGAAAAAACAACACAAAGATCGAGTTGCCAAAGAGGGGAAAAAGAAGAAGATTTCCAGCAGAAAAATCAATATTATTCGCTTTTCTTACAGCTTTTTTACCAATTAGACGAATCTGAACCAAAAACTACCGTTTTCGGTTGAAAAAAGAGGCAAATTGCGTTATGATTAAAATACTGGTGTATAACATAGATAAAATCCGCTTTCCTTTTACGGTAAAGCGGAAACGACACGGCAATTTTCAGCGCAGCACCCGCAACACAGGGGGAGATGCAGCGGCTGCGTTTGCCGGGGCAACCGCGGGGCGGAGGAAAACCGGCCGGATGCGCACTGCCCCGTCACGCGCAAACGGAAAACCGCCAACGCAAGATCCCCCTGGGCAACCTTACCGATGCCCGGGGCGCTTTGCGTGCAGCAAATAAGGAAGCGTAAAAAATCCAGAGGGAGAAGAACGGCGATGAAGGTCAAAAAACAGTATGTATCGATGCGCAGAATCATGAAGCAGCATCGCATTCCGTTGACCGGTGCCCAGCAGAGGTATCTGCGGCAGAAGCGGTGGTTCGATGTGGTGATTGCAGCCATGGCGCTGGTGGTGCTGGCGATTCCGTTTATGGTGGTGGCCCTGCTGCAGAAGCTGAGCAGTCCCACCGAGCCGGTGTTCTTCCGCCAGAAGCGGGTGGGGCAGGACAGCCATGTGTTCTACATTACCAAATTCCGCACCATGAAGAGCACCGCGCCCAAATACTCGGCCACCGGCGAGCTGCAGAACGCCGACGCCTATATTTCCAAGCTGGGGCGCTTTTTGCGGGATACCAGCATTGATGAGCTGCCGCAGCTGTTCAATGTTCTTACAGGCGACATGAGCCTGATTGGGCCCCGGCCGCTGATCCGGCAGGAGCGCAGCGTGCATTTTCTGCGCCGGTACTACGGGGTGGACCAGCTGAAGCCGGGCATCACGGGCTGGGCGCAGATCAACGGCCGCGACATGCTGAACGATTACGATAAGGTGTTTTACGACCGGGAGTACTTAAAGAATGTGAGCATGGCCTTTGACGCGAAGGTATTTTTCGATAGTGTGCTGAAGGTGCTGGGCCGAAAGGACATCCAGGAAGGCGTGCGGGCGCATCATCACCGGGACGAAGTGCGCCGCCGCCAGCAGGAGCAGCTGGCCCAGGAGAAGCTGGAGCAGCGTGAATTCGTGCAGTTCCAGCAGGAGGCCCAGATGGTGCGCGAGCACCGCCGGGCGATGTGAAAATAAACGGAGAGGAATCAAGGAATCATGAATCAGAAGCCGATGGTAAGCATCATTATGCCGGTTTATAAGGTGGAGGAGTACGTGGGCAAATCCATCGAGAGCATCCAGCAGCAGACCTTTCAGGATTGGGAGCTGTGGGCTGTGGATGACGGTACGCCGGACAACAGCGGCAAAATCTGCGACGAATATGCGAAAAAGGACCCCCGCGTTCATGTGATCCACAAGGAGAACGGCGGTGCGCCCAGCGCCCGTAATATGGCCATGAAGCAGGCCGGCGGAAAATACTTCTATTTTATGGATTCCGATGATTGGGCCGAGCCCACCATGCTGGAAGATATGGTGGCGCAGGCGGAGGCGCATGACCTGCAGCTGGTGGTCACCGGCTTTTACATCGACACCTATTACACTGATACCGAAAAGTACACCCAGGTGCAGAAGGTGGAAAGCAAGGTGTTCGCAAGCCAGCAGGAGTTTCGCAGGGAAGCTTACCGTCTGTTCGACAAAAACCTGCTGTATACGCCCTGGAACAAGCTGTTCCTGGCAAGCTACTTAAAGGAAAACGAGCTGTATTTCCCCACCACCTTCTGGGATGATTTCCCCTTCTGCCTGAGCGTGGTGCGCAATGTGGAGCGGGTAGCGGTGATGGAAAACGCTTATTATCATTTCCTGCGCAAGCGAGCCGAGTCAGAAACCGCCAAGTATAACCCCAGAATGTATGAAAAGCGGGAAGAGGAGCACCAGTGGATGCTGGAGCTGTACCGCCATTGGAACATTCAGGACGAAGCCAGCACCGAGATGATCTCGCGCCGGTATGTGGAGCGGCTGATCGGCTGCATTGAAAACCTGACCAACCGCAAGTGCGAGCTGCCCGCGAAGGAGAAAAAGGCGCAGATCAAGCAGATGATCAACGCCCAGCAGTGCCGCACGGCTCTGAAACACATGAAGGCGCAGTCGACCATGATGAAGATGATGCTGGTGCCCATCAAAATGCGCAGCGGCTTTTTGACCTATTGCGAGGGCTGCGCCATCTCGAAGGTAAAATCCGGCAACACCAAGCTGTTCGCCAAGCTGAAAGCGGAGCGGTAATCCAATGAAGGAAACAAAGCACAACCTGATGGCTTGCCGCGGAATTGCGGCCTTTTTGGTGGTATTGGAGCATTCCATCATTCGTTATCCCATCGATTTGCGGGCACAGGCGGAATGGTGTGTGATTCTTGGCAATTTGATCAACTCCTTTCACATGCCGCTGTTCTTTCTGCTTTCCGGATACTTTACTTCCACCAAGGGATTGGGTTCACCGCAGGAGTGGCTTGCCAAACATGCGAAGCGGCTGCTGCTTCCTTACCTTGTGATGGGCATGGTGGATATGATGCCCCGACTTCTGCTGCAAAGCCTGGTGAACAATCCATCTAATATCCAGGACTCTCTAATTGACATCATTTTTTATGGCGGATATTTCTGGTTTTTGATTGCAATGTTTTTGGTGCAGTTGGTCGCGGCGGTCGGTGTCTCCTGCGGGCAACGAAAGCTTTTGTTTGGAATCAGTGTGGTTCTAATGATCTCCACACGGTTGGTGAGCTTTCCAGACCTGTTCTGCATCAATCAGGCTGCATATTATCTGTTCTTCTATCTTCTGGGTGGTTACTACCGGGAATTTGAAGAATGGGCCGCACGCAAGCAAGTGTTGCTGAATATCGTCAGCGCACTTGTTTTTGTGCTGTTTGGATGGATGGGCAACCGTTGGGCCAATATTTTGGTTGCGATTGCAGCTTCCTGGCTGACCCTGCAGCTGGCCACCCAACTGACGCGCAAAGGGAAAAATGCAGTGCTGGAAACAGCTGGCAAGTATTCGCTGCAGATTTACCTGTTTAATGGGATTACACTGGGCGTGGCAAGAACATTGTTGGTTCGCATTGGGGTGACCGGCCCGCTTATACTGATCGTTGGCAATACGGCTCTTGTGTTGCTGGCAGAGACCATCGGGATTTTCATCTTGAAGCAGCTGCCGGGGATTCCGGTGCTGTTCGGAATGCAGACAGAAAGACGGAGGAAAACGGGCTATGCCGCAGATTAGTATCATTGTTCCGGTGTATAAGGTGGAGCAGTACCTTGACCGGTGCGTCAATTCGATTCTGAACCAGACATTCACCGACTTTGAGCTGATTCTGGTGGACGATGGCTCCCCGGACCGCTGCCCGCAGATGTGCGATGAGTGGGCAAAAAAGGATGCCCGCATTCGCGTGATTCATAAGGAAAATGGAGGAGCAGGTGCTGCACGGAATGCAGCATTGCGCGCAGCTGAAGGCGAGTACATTGGCTTTGTGGACAGTGATGACTGGATCATGCCGGATATGTACGAATATCTTTATGGCTTGTTAAAGCGGTATCCGGAAGTACAGATTGCACAGTGTGATGCAATTCAGACTTCTGATGAAAAGCAGGAAGCGCCTGCCCGCCCGGAAAATATCCAGTTGTGGAATCAAAAGCAGATGATGGAATACTTTTTCCGCATTCACGGTGAGAAGAGTAATTACAGCATATGGAATAAATTAATTCGCCGTGGCGTATTGGATGATTTTTCCTTTGTGGAAGGTACAATCAGTGAGGATGTGGCAGCAAGCTTTGATTTTTTTACTCGCGCTCAGCAAATGGTCAGCTCGAATAAAGTCCTCTATTTTTACTTCGTTAACCAAAATGGTGTAACAAAATCACCGGTTACGAAAAAGGATTTAGAATATATTCATGTGTGGGAACGGATTGCAGAAAAGGTTCCGCAGGAATATACGGAATATGCTGAGATTAATTTGGCCAGAGCTAATTTCACAATTCTGAGTAAGATGCTTTTATCAGGATATGATAAAAATAATGCTAAATTAATAGAGGAAAAGAGAAAAATGAAACGGCAGGTAAAAAGGAAGTTCTGGAAGTTAATGAACTGGAAAATGCCGTTTACCAGGAAAGTATTAGTATTGCTTGTAACAATTTTAAAGTGATAATTGAAAATGAAAATATTTAAACCTGTTAGCTTTCTACTCTATCTCTTTTGTTTTATGCCTTTTCTCTACTTCCTTCCAATTCCAAGTGATACTCAGCCGTATGCGTTCATAATGGCATGCGTACTGTGTTTGGTTTTGGGGAAAGTAAAAGTTCCTAAAACATTATTCAATATGATGTGGGCTTATGTGTTGATTGTGGCTGGAGCAGTGGTTACTCTGCTCTTAGCACATCCTTCAGAGAAGTTTCTTGTTTTGCGCAAGGTGTTTAATTATATAAGCCTTTTCCTTGTTACTACTGCTGTGTATAATTCTCTGATAATAAGTGGTGGAGTAAATGAAAAATGGGAAAAAATTCTTATAAGTATTTGGTTTGCGGTTGGTGCGATACAGACATATATTTATCCGAGTTTTATGCTAAGATTTGTTTCTAATGCTAGAACTGGTGGAGCTAGAGGTGTAGTAGGATTAGCTTCTGAACCATCATTTTATGGATATATGATGATATTCTTCTTGATGGCTGTTAGTCAGTTCAAAAGGCATAAAAGAATATTCCAAGTGATGTGTATTGCCCAAATTATACTTTTTGCTAAATCCGCTGTATCATTAGCGTATCTAGCAATTCTGATTGTATGCGTTGTGTTAAAAGAAGGGGTTCAGCTTTATAAGAAAAAACCTGAAAGGATAATTGCAATAGGAATTTTTACAATTGCTTTTGGATTTGCTGCATCAATTTTTTGGAACGATTTTATGGATGCCTTTGGTAGCACACGAATGGTAACTATTTGGCAGGACCTGATTTCTAATATTGGTGAAATTCATAGCTTGCAGCAACTTTACCAATTGGATTACAGTGTTGCTACGCGTGTAAATGCGATTGTGACATCTTTAAGAGAATTCCTGACATATGGCGGATTACCCCATGGATTTGTTTACGAGGACTTCTCTTTTCGCGTGGAGAGTGGATATGGAACTTTGTTGTATGAACTTGGCATTTTAGGTGTTCTGTTTATCTGGATGATATCTAAAGTTCTATATAAAGGTTTTAACAGAAATGTTCCGATGTTTGTGTGTATTAGTGCAATGATGTTTTCTTCGGTACAATTTGGCAGTCCAATGTTGTCGTTCCTTTTGGGATACGGAATGTATAATATGCACATCCAAAATACACGTGGACAGACTTTACCTGTGCAATAGAATGAATGGTATATGATGAAACAAAAAAATGTAGTTAAAAATACCGGAATGCTTCTTGCACTGAACATTGCCAAGATGTTTTTTCCGTTTGTAACGCTCCCGTATCTCACCAGAGTCCTCTCGGTGGATGCTTATGGAACAGTAGCTTATGTAAAAACCGTTATGAGCTACATGCAGATTCTTGTGGATTTCGGTTTCGTGCTGTCCGCCACAAAGGATGTGATCCAAGCTAAACATAATAAGGATGAACTGGAGCATGTGATCGGTGATACAATCGTAGGAAAAATGCTTTTAGGGCTTGGAGCGCTTTTAGTGCTGCTCGTTCTTATTGCAGCACTTCCCATTTTGCGCAATAATGCGCTGTATACACTGCTTTCCTATGTGGTGGTATTTGAATCGATTTTCCTGCTGGAGTTTCTGTTCCGTGGCTTGGAGATCATGCATGTTATAACGATCCGGTTTATCGTTATGAAAACATTGTCTACACTGCTCACCTTTGCACTGGTAAAAAGCGATGCGGATCTGCTGCTGATTCCTTTGTTTGATATTTTAAGCTCACTGGTCGCCGTTCTGATGGCAGTTTATGAGGTGTGGAAGCTGGGCCTTCGTCCTAAATTTACGGGGATTCAAAAAGCGATTCGCACTATTCGGCAATCCATGGTTTATTTTTTCTCCAATGCGGCTTCCACTTCCTTCAATGCATTGAGCACATTGATTATTGGTGTGCAGATCAGTCAGGCCCAGGTGGCATACTGGAGCGTGTGCATGCAGGTCATCAACGCAATTCAGGCGTGCTATACACCCATTGCAGATGGTGTTTATCCGGAAATGATCAAGAGTCGGAATCTTGCTTTGATTCGCAAAATTGTGAAAATATTCTTGCCTTTGGTTGCCGTGGGTTGCTGCCTTGCTTATGTATTTGCCGGGCTTGGAATGTATATTTTGGGGGGCGAAGAGTATCTGGTGGCGGTGCCGGTATTCCGTACATTGATCCCGGTCCTCTTCTTCGGCTTCCTCTCGGTCATGTTTGGCTGGCCGGTGCTGGGGGCGATTGGGAAAGAGCGGGAAGCAACGTTTTCCACGGTGTGCTCTGTTGTGTTGCATATCGCACTGTTGGTTTTGCTGATTGTAACGGATTCGTTTACGCTGATCAATATTGCCGTTGTGCGCTCGGTTACCGAGATGGTTTTCTTTGGCATAAGATTCTTCTTTTTTAGAAAATACAGACACTTGTTTGATACAAAAAATGCAGGGGTGACAAATTGATGAAAGCGGCTGTGATTACACTGCACACGGTGTGCAATTATGGAACGCAATTACAGGCATATGCAACGCAGGAAAAACTCAAAGAATACTTTGAGGATGTGCGCTTTATTGACTACCGCCGAAAGGACACCTATGGGATCGGCCTTTTAAAAACTTTTCCGAAAGGCAATCCTCTTAAAATTCCGGTCATCCTTCCTACTTTGTTTTGGTGGAAGCATGTTTTCGGGAAATTCCAAAAGAAATATCTGAAGATTGACGAAAATGTTTATCTCAGCAATGAGGATTTTTCGAACTTTCAGGACTTCGCGGATGTGTATTTTTCCGGCAGTGACCAAGTATGGAATGCGGGGTGGAATCATGGAATCATTCCGCCCATGTATCTGAGCTTTGTGCCAGATGATAAACCGAAATATGCATATGCCTCCAGTTTTGGGCGTTCTCGGGTTTCTGAGGAGGAAGTTGCGGAGTCAAAGCAATATATTGATCGATATGATTTCATTACTGTGCGGGAGGAAAGTGGTGTTCCCCTGCTGAAAGAACAATACGGATATGAAAATGTGTATCGCATTTTAGACCCGACGTTATCGATGCCGCCGGAGTTTTGGCGTAAGGTAGCACCGCCCCGTAAGATAAAAGAAGACTATATTTTGATTTATAATCTTCAGAGAAGCCGCGAGTTTGATCGTTATGCAGAAGAACTGCAAAAGAGGACTGGACTAAAACTGTATCGTTTTTGCACGCGTTTTGATCAGATAATCAAAAACGGAAAGAGTCTGGTGATTCCAGATATTTTGGAGTTTGTATCTCTTATTGACAATGCATCCATTGTTCTGACGGACTCTTTTCACGCAACTGCATTTTCTATGAATATGAATACGCCTCCCATTTGCATTTACCCCAGCGATTACTCCTGCAGACTATCGGAATTTTTAAACTTAGTAGAATCTGGGCATCGGCACGCAAATGACTTCAACGACTTTGATGTCTTGAACCGTCCGGTGAATTTTGAACGGGTCAATGAGATCCTGAACAAGGAACGGAAAAAGACGGATGATTTTCTGCAGATGGTGAGCAACAATGTACGTGAAACGATGAAAAACAAAGCAGAGATGTGAGGAGACGAACATGAATCCGGAACAGGAAAAAATTTCGATCATTGTGCCGGTCTATAATGGGCAGCGCTATCTGGCGGAATGTGTGGAGTCTATTTTGACACAGGATTATTCCAACCTGGAGATTTTTCTGGTGAACGATGGCTCGAAGGATAATTCCGGTGCAATGATCGATGCGTTTGCGAAAAAAGACGAGCGAGTGATCGCACTTCATCAGGAGAATGCCGGGGTGAGTGCAGCAAGGAACAATGCTCTGCAAAAAGCAACAGGAGCATATGTATGCCTGATCGATCAGGATGATTGTATCGCGCCGGACTATGTATCTTATTTTTATCGGTTGATCAAAGAGAATGATGCGGAAATTGCGCTTACTCCACAGGCAAAGCGTTTTTTGTCCGCAGAAGATCTGAATCCGGATATTGAGAGTGACCACATTCAGGTGTGGGGTGGCGAACGAGCTGCTATTGCGATGCTATATTACAAGTTGGTCATCGCACCCTGGAATAAGATGATCAGCATGAAACTGATTCGTGACAATAACCTGGAGTTTTGCACGCGTTTTTTCAGTGGAGAAGGCTTCAGCTTTTCGGTGGACTGCTTCCAACGGGCAAAACGCGTGGCGGTTGGCCAAAAAAAGGTGTATTATTACCGGGTGGATAATCCGGAGAGCGGGATGACAAAGTTCAGCCTGTTTGTGATGAACAGCAGTGTTAATGCGCAAAAGTTTATTCGCTCCAGACTGGTAAAGGAAACGCCGGAATTGGTTGCTGCTTGCCGGTATGCAAATTGGCATACGCATTGCGATTGTTTGAATACAATTGTGGGTTGTGGTGTGAGAAAGAAGCATCCGGATTTGTATAAGCAGATCAAGGCGGTTTGCCGTAGTGAGGCGGTGTGCGCATTTAATGCACCGGTATCGAAAAAGGAGAAGATGAAGGCTCTTCTTTATCGAATCGACCCCTTCCTGGCAGCTTGTATCATCAATCATTTCCGTGTTCGGAAATTTACAAAAGAACAATAATTCCAATACCCAATACATAACGTAACAAAAAAGGAGCATCCGCCCGGGGTGCTCCTTTTTTCTATCAAAATCCTCACAGCTTCGCCAGAAATGCTTCCAGCTGCTGCAGCTGGGCCGTCACCGAGGCCGGGCCGGTGCCGCCTTCGCTTGTGCGCCGCGCCACGCAGGCCGCAAGATCGATCGCCTCGTATATGTCCTGATCGAACAGCTCGCTCAGGCTCTGGTATTCCGCAAGGCTCACATCCTCCAGCACCTTGCCCTCCGCGATGCATTTCGCCACCAGCTGGCCCGTCAGCTTGTAGGCGCTGCGGAACGACATCCCCTTGCGCGTCAGGTAATCCGCCAGGTCGGTGGCGTTGATGAACCCCTTCTGCGCCGCCGCATACATGTTCGCCTTCAGCGGCTTCATGGTGCGCACCATTGGCGCGAACACCTCCAGACACTGGCTCACCGTGTCGATGGCGTCGAAGATGGCCTCCTTGTCCTCCTGCATGTCCTTGTTGTAGGCCAGCGGCAGCCCCTTCAGCATGGTCAGCGTGCCCATTAAGTCGCCGTACACCCGGCCCGTCTTGCCGCGCACCAGCTCCGCCATGTCCGGGTTTTTCTTCTGGGGCATGATGCTGGACCCGGTGGTGAAGCCGTCGTCCAGCTCCACAAACTTGAACTCCCAGCTGGACCAGAGGATGATCTCCTCCGAAAAGCGGGAAAGATGCATCATCACAAGGGCCAGCGCGCTCAGGATCTCCACGCAGAAGTCCCGGTCGGATACGCCGTCCATGCTGTTTTGGCACACCCCGTCGAAGCCCAGCGCCGCGGCGGTCATGGCCCGGTCGGTGTCGTAGGTGGTGCCCGCCAGCGCGCAGCTGCCCAGGGGGCTGTAGTTCATGCGCCCCACCGCGTCCTGCAGGCGGGTCACGTCCCGCTGCAGCATGGCCGCCCAGGCCAGCAGATGATGGGCAAAACACACCGGCTGCGCCCGCTGCAGATGGGTGTAGCCCGGCAGGATGGCATCCTGATTGGCCTTGGCCTGCTCATAAATGGCCTCCAGCAGCGCTTTGATCTGGTCCTGCAGCGAAGAGCAGGCATCCCGCAGATAGAGCCGCAGGTCGGTGGCCACCTGGTCGTTCCGGCTGCGGGCGGTGTGCAGCCGCTTGCCCGCGTCCCCGATGCGGCGGGTCAGCTCCGCCTCCACGAACATGTGGATGTCCTCGGCGGTGGGGTCGATGGCAAGAGTGCCGCTGTCCAGCTCGGCCAGAATGTCCTCCAGCCCGCTGGTGATGGCGGCAAGGTCCGCCCCGCTCAGAATGCCTTTGGCCGCCAGCATGGCCGCGTGGGCCAGCGAGCCGGTGATGTCCTGCCGGTACATGCGGCAGTCGATGTGGATGGACGAGTTGAAATCGTCCGCGATTTTACTGGTGGCGGCCTGTGCCCGCCCTGCCCAAAGCTTTTCCATATCCGTTCCGGCCCGGCCGGTGCCGGGCGCGTCCCCCTCTCGTTTTCGGCCCTTTCTGCACGCCGAATTGTGATTATATGCATGATATTAGCATAAATATTCTTTAAATGCAAGAACTATGCGAAAATAAAGAATAAAAATTCGATGAGCAGATGTTGCTGTATTTTGACGCGGCAACCGGAAGGGCAAAAAGCCGAAGAAAAAACAATGCCCCCGCTTTTGTGAGTTTTCACCAAAAGCGAGGGCATATTTTGTATGCGGGGCAAAATGTCAAACGATTGACATTTTGCCCCGCATCTTTTATGATGAGGGAGGAACAGGAGCGTTTCAGGTGCTCTGGCGCTGGATCAGCTGCACCGGGAAGACCCTTGCTTCCGGCGCACCGGCGTTTTCGCCGGCCACGATCCGCTCCACTGCCCAGCGGCAGATGTCCTCCACCGGCTGGTGGATGGTGGTCAGGGGCGGGGTGGTCAGACAGGCGAGATCGGTGTCGTCGTAGCCCACCACCTTCATCCGGCCGGGCACATCGATGCCCTGCTGGCTGCAATATTGCAGCACCTGGGCGGCAATGATATCGTTGGACGAGAACACGCCGTCCACCTCCGGGTGCTCCTGGAACAGCTGGTGGATCAGCGGCTCGTAGCGCATGGCGATGAAGTCCCGCTCGCTGGCGTCCACC
Source organism: Allofournierella sp. (assembly GCF_017889395.1). Lineage (NCBI taxonomy): Bacteria > Bacillati > Bacillota > Clostridia > Eubacteriales > Oscillospiraceae > Allofournierella > Allofournierella sp. The sequence continues at coordinate 12,543 of NZ_JAGHKE010000084.1, forward strand.
ATCACCGGAGGTTCGGCACCACGCTCGCGGCACACATCGCGCCAGCCGGCCGCCGGTGTAGTTGTCGGCACAGGCGCTGGGCACCGAGTCCGCCAGGGTGCGGTCGATGGTGACCAGCGGCAGGTTGGCCAGGTTCACATGCTGGGAAAGGTTCTGGGTGTGGCTGGCCAGAATGACCCCCGCTACCTTGTTGCTTTTCAGCATGTGGAAATACTCCACCTCTTTGTTCACATCCAGGTCGGATACACACAAAAGCAGCTTGTAGCCGCTGGCGCACACATGCCGCTCCACGCAGTCGATCACCGCGCCGAAGAAGAAGTTCTTCGCCGAGGGCACGATCAGCCCGATGAAGCTGCTCTTCTGCTTGATGAGCGACTGGGCCAGCTCGTTGGGGTGGTAGTCCAGCTCCTCCATGGCCGCCAGAATCTTGGCGCGAGTCTTTTCACTCACGTTGACCCGGTTGTTCAGCATCCGGGAAATGGTGGTCACCGTCACGCCGGAAAGGCGCGCCACATCTTTTAAAGTTGCCATAGGGCCGTTGCTCCTCTCGCCGCGAAATTTTCCTTTTTATTATCCCACAGCGGCGGGGGGCAAGTCAAACGGGCCTTTGCAGATACCAAACAAGTTTTCATCCATTCCAAAGCGCAAAGGAGAACGTATTATGAACAACACGCTGCTGAACACCCTGAAGGCTGCCCGCGAGGGCCTGGCCGAGCGTCTGGATTCCATGACCCTGCCCGCCGAGATTCCCCACGGCGACATGCCCGGCGACAAGGTGCTCATCACCGAGAGCCACGTGGCCAAGGCCAAGACCATCCTGCCCGTTCTGGTGGACAAGATGATCGCCGCTCTGGAGAATAAGCCCCTGCAGCGGTGCGTGATCAGCGTGTGCGGCGGCTCCGGCGTGGGCAAGAGCGAGACCGCGTCCCTGCTGGGCTGGTACCTGGGCCAGCTGGGCGCGAAGAGTTACATCATGTCCGGCGACAACTACCCCCACCGCATCCCCGAGTACAACGACGCCGAGCGTCTGCGCGTGTTCCGGGACTTTGGCCTGAAGGGCCTGGTGGCCTCCGGCCTGCATACCGCTGAAATCAGCGAAACGCTCCATGAGCTGATGGAAGCGGACAAGGACGCTGACCCGGCTCTGTGCGGCGAATACAGCTGGCTGAGCGTTTACCAGGCGGCGGGCCGCCGTGGCCTGAAGGGCTACCTGGGCACCCCCAATGAAATCGACTTCGACCGGGTGAACGGCATCATCGCCCAGTTCCAGGCGGGCGCGGAGCAGATCGCCCTGAAGCGGATGGGCCGCCGCCCCAGCGAGCTGTGGACCGAGACCGTGGACTTCTCTGAGACCAGCGTGCTGATCATTGAGTGGACCCACAGCAACAACGACAACCTGGCCGGTGTGGACCTGCCGGTGCTGCTGAACAGCACCCCCGCCGAGACCATGGCCCACCGCCGCGAGCGCAACCGGGACGGCAAGGTGGACAGCCCCTTCACCACCATGGTGCTGGAGATCGAGCAGGGCCTGCTGGCCTCTCAGGCCCACAAGGCGGCTGTGATCCTGTCCAAGAGCGGCGAGCTGCTCAGCTACGCCGACTACCAGGCCCTGATGGCCAACGCCTGAGCGGCGCAACAAGAGAGAAAGGGGAACAGAGCAATGGAAAACAAAACCGCACTTTCCGCCGGTGTGATGCTGAACGCCTACCCGGACAGCATGGGCGGCACTCTGGCCGACATCGTGGCCCTGCTGGGCCGGGGCGAGATGAAGGGCGCCTTTGATGCCTTCTACATCCTGCCCAGCATCTTCAACACCGATCTGGACCGGGGCTTCTCGGTGATCGACTACAACCTGAACGAGTGCTACGCCGGTCAGGCCGATCTGGACGCGCTGCGCCGTCTTGGCATCGATCTGAAGTTCGATCTGATCCTGAACCACGCCTCGGTGCTGTCGCCCCAGTTCCAGGACCTTTTGAAAAACGGCGAGAACTCCCGCTATAAGGACTTCTTCATCAACTGGAACAAGTTCTGGGCCGGTCACGGCCAGATGACCGAGGAGGGCTACATCCAGCCGGACGCGGAGAAAATCAAGGACATGTTCTTCCGCAAGCCCGGCCTGCCCATCCTGATGGTGCGCATGCCGGACGGCAGCGAGGTGCCCTACTGGAACACCTTCTACCAGGAGGTGCGCTACCGCAAGGTGGACGCCAGTGAGCTGGTGGAGAGCTTGGGGCTGCAGTACCAGGCGGCCAGCCGCATTGCGGACCTGGTGAACGCGGCGCTGGAGCGGGGCGAAAAGCCCGCCGCCATGGACTTCGGCGCATTCCAGGCCCACAAGGCCGCGGTGGTGGACCATCTGGAGAGCCGCCGCAGCTATCTGGGCCAGATGGACCTGAACGTGGCCTCGCCGCTGGTATGGGAGTTCTACGACGAGACCCTGCACAAGCTGGCGGACTACGGCGCGAAGATCATCCGTCTGGATGCCTTCGCCTACGCCCCCAAGACCCCCGGCGCAAAGAACTTCCTCAACGAGCCGGATACCTGGCAGATGCTGCAGCGGGTGGGCGGCATTGCCGGGCAGTACGGCCTGAGCATCCTGCCCGAGATCCACGCCAGCTACGGGGAGAAGACCCACGAAAAGCTGTGCGAGGCGGGCTGCATGACCTACGACTTCTTCCTGCCCGGCCTGATTCTGGACGCCTTCGAGCATAAGAACTTTGAATATCTGGTGCGCTGGATCGACGACATCCAGCAAAAGGGCATGCGTGTGGTGAACATGCTGGGCTGCCACGACGGCATCCCCCTGCTGGATCTGAAGGGCCTGCTGCCCGAGGAGCGCATCCAGGCCATGGTGGAGACCCTGAAGGGCCGTGGCGGTCTTGTAAAGGACCTGCACGGCGCGAAGAACATGTACTACCAGGTGAACTGCACCTACTACAGCGCCCTGGGCGAAAGCGACCGCAAGATGCTGATGGCCCGTGCCCTGCAGCTGTTCATGCCCGGCAAGCCCCAGGTATGGTATCTGGACCTGTTCGCGGGCAAAAACGATCTGGAGGCGGTGCGCCGCGGCGGCGGTGCGGGCCACAAGGAGATCAACCGCACCAACCTGAGCCTGGAGGAGGCGGTGGAGAAGCTGGAGCAGCCGGTGGTGCGCCGCCAGCTGGAGCTGCTGCGCCTGCGCAACAGCTGCCCCGCCTTCGGTTGGGACGCCAAGCTCACCGTGGAGAACCCGGCTCCCGCCCAGCTGACCCTGCGCTGGGAGAAGGAGGGCCACACCGCCGCTTTGACCATGGACCTGGCCGCCGAGCGCTTTGCCATTGAGGTGGGCGAGAACGGCAAGACCGAAGCGGTCTTTCAGGAGGGCTGAGCCGCCCGAAGCGCATTCTTTTGACAATTCCTCATTTCTGCAATCATAAAAGGCCCGGGGCCGCGTGGTGTTCTGCCACGCGGCCCCGGGCCTTCTTTTCTAATGGAATGGATTTTCGGGGAAGAGGGGCGATCAGCAGCCGGAGCCCTGATCGATCATAATGCGCAGGATCTCGCTGTCGGTCTCGCGCATGCCGTCGGCGGCCATGCGGCCGATGCTGGCAATGGTCTTTTCCACGTTTTCCTTCACCAGACCCTCGCCCGCGCCGAAGGTGTTGCCGTCCAGCGACATCTCGTGGCCCAGAATGGCCGCGTCCACCGAGGTGGCGATCTTGGCGGCGCAGCTGCCCTTGGCACCGTCGCACACGATGCCGGAGGCGTTGGCCAGCGTGTTGGTGATGGTGCGGCTGATGGCGTCGTAGTCGCCGCCGTGCAGGTAGGTGATGCCCGCGCCGCTGCCGCAGGCCGCGCACACCGCACCGCAGAAGGCGCTCAGCCGGCCGATGCCCCGCTTCTGCAGCAGGGCGGTCAGGTTGCTCAGCACCAGCGCCCGGTACAGGGTCTCCTCGGTGGCGGCCAGGTACTTGGCATACACGATGATGGGCACCGAGCAGGTGATGCCCTGGTTGCCGCTGCCCGAGTTGATGACCACCGGCAGCACGCAGCCGCCCATGCGGGCGTCGCTGCCCGCGGCGGCCAGCGCACGGGCCCGCACCCGAACGTCGCCGCCGTAGTGGCGCATCAGGGTGGCGCCCACCCGGCCGCCGTAGGCATGGGTCATGCCCTCCTGAGCGATGCGGGTGTTGTATTCGATCTGCCGCTTGATGATGGGGCGGATGTCGTCCAGCACAACGGTGTTGGCGAATTCCAGAATGTCTGCCAGATTCAGGGCATCCAGATCGGTGTCGTCCTCGTCGGCCACCGCCTCCACCTCCTTGTAGAACAGGCGCTCGCCGTCCCGCTCGATGCGCACCACATTGGTGTGCTCGTCCCGGATCTCGGCCAGTGCGGTGTGGCTGTCGCCGGTGATCTCCACAATGATGTGCAGGCGGGAGGGGGTGTCCAGCAGCTCCACGGTGCAAACATCCTGAGCCAGCATCCGGCGGGTGGCCTCCAGATCGGCGGGGCCTACCTTGCTCAGCACCTCCAGGCCAAGCGAGGCGTTGCCCGCCAGCGCGCCCAGCACGGCGCTGGTGTCGATGCCGCGCATGTTGCCGGTGGTGGGCACGATCACGCCCTTGGCGTTCTTGATG
>NZ_JAGHKE010000085.1:0-15175 GCF_017889395.1 Allofournierella sp.
GTTGGAGGAAAGGGGAAAGAGGAAAAAGCGCCCCTACCCAAACAGCGGCTTTTCCGCTATAATAAACAGGAACCTCAAGCGAAAGGAACGGATCTTCATGGAATTACAGATCTTTAAGGCCATCGTACACGTGCTGGATTCCAGCGGCGGTGCACCGGTGTTTTCCGACCGGCTGCTGGAGCTGGATGGCGATACCGCCGACTATCTGGCTGCCCACCTGGAAAAGGCCTATTACAACGATGCGGTGAAAAACTGCAGCTTTCTGCCGGAAGCCACCTTCCCGTCGCTGCTGCTGGACAATCAGGACTTTGTGCAGTGCTCCAAGCAGGTGGCGAACGAATTCTTTCAGGTGATGCGCACCAGCCCGGCCATTCCCAATGCGGACCTGATCGTGATTTACTGCTCCATCAACGGGCACGAGAGCATCGCCGTCCTGAAGATGAATTACAAGGCGGCCTATGCTCACTATTATCAGCAGGTGGAGGGCCAGCACTACAACGCCCTGATCAAGCAGCGTACCCTGCTGCCCGCCGCCGGCTCCAAGCCGGATGAGTCGGTGATCGTGGATATGACCGACGGCTCCATCAAGCTGGTGGAGAAAAAATACGAGGTGGACGGGACGAAGATCTTCTATCTGTCCGAGCGCATTCTGCGCAGCACCCAGGCCCAGCCCGAGCGGGCCAAGCTGCAGACGGTGCAGACCGCCGCAGCCCAGGCGGTGCGCCAAAGCTACGAGGACAACCAGAAAAGCGACAGTGAGATCGCAGCCATCCTCTGTGAGGAGGCGGTGGCCGGTGACGGCAGTCTGGAGGTCCAGCGGGTAAAGGAGCGGCTGGAGGAGCAGTTCCCGCTGGCGGTGGAGTCCTTCACCCAGGAGCTGGAGCAGGCGAATCTGCCTCTGGAGGAAACCGTATCGGTTCCGCCCGCCCGCATCAAGCGGATGGAATACCAGTCCATCAAGACCGAGAGCGGCATCGAGATGAAGATCCCCACCAGTCTTCTGCGTGGCGACAACGACTATGTGGAGTTCGTCAACGAGCCGGACGGCACCATCTCGCTGCTGGTCAAGGGCGTTGTGCTGTAAATTGCCCCAAAAAGAAAACTCCCGAAAGCCGCACAGGCTTTCGGGAGTTTTGTTATATGCTCAAACTGTAATGCGGGGATGGCGGCGATAGAAGTCATCCCGCGCCTTGAAATAGCACTGGGCACACAGGCTTACGTATTCCACTTCGCCGCCCTCGTCGATGACAACCTGATCGCCTTCAAACACGAATATCGGTGAGAATGCAAGCCGGGGCGGGGGCACGGGTCAGCAGATCCCGCACCAGGTCCAGAATGTCCAGCTTGGGGGTCACGGCAATGTCTACCAGCCGGGTCACACCCAGTCGGCTGACCAGCTTGTCGCCGCCCTTGGTATCCACGCTGGGCTTCATCACCAGCACCCGCATGCCGCGCTCCTCGTAATTATAGGCCACCTGCATCAGGGCAGTGCTTTTGCCGCTGTTCATGGCGCCGTAGCGAAAATACAATTTTGCCATAGTGTTGCATAAACCTCTTTATACGGCGAAGAAGACGCTCATTCGCCAAAAGTCAGCCCGGCTGCGCTTTCACGCAGCCGGGCTGCTGTTGTTTGATGGATTCAGTCGTTCCGCAGCCGGTAGCCCAGGCTCATCAGGCTGTCGCCCAGATGGGCATTCTCCACCGTCACATTGGGGTAGGGAATGGAAAGATCGTAGTGACTGAAGTTCCAGAAGCCCCGGATGCCCAGGTCCACCAGCCGGCCGGAAAGCTCCTTTGCGCCCTCACGGGGCAGGCAGAGCACCGCCACCTGAGGATTGTGGGCGGCACAGAAGGACTCCAGCTCATCAATGTGATGGATGGGAATACCGTCCAGATCCTGGCCCACCAGCTCCTGCTGCACATCGAATACAGCCAGCAGATGGTAGCCGTTGGTATCGGTGGTCAGAAAACGGGAGACCGCCCGGCCCAGACGGCCGGCACCGATCAGAATGGTGGGCAGCTTTTCGCCCTCGCCAAACAGCAGGCGACCGATCTCGTGCAGCAGTACCTCCACATTATAGCCGATTCCCTGCTGGCCAAAACCGCCAAAGCAGTTAAAGTCCTGGCGTACCTGACTGGCAGTGGTGCCCATCATGCGGGCCAGTTCACTGGAAGATACCTTTACCACACCGTTTCTCTGCATCTGGCTGATGTAGCGGTAATATTTGGGCAGCCGTTTGATTACCGGCAGAGATACCTTTCCTTGAGAATGGTTCATATTATCATCACCGTCTTTTGAAAATGATTTAAAGCAACGGGCGGGTACGTGGCCTGCCCTGTGCAGAAGCGAGCAAAAGGCGAAAACAGGCCTTTTGCAGGAATATCCATACTTTATAATACTGGATTCACAAAGGCTTGTCAAACCAATTGCAGGGCGGAAGGCCGTCTGTGTGGGCATAAAGACAAAAAATTCGTGCAAACTGATAGAAAAAACAAAAGGCAGCCCCGCACGATTCACGGCCAACACCGCAGGCGGCGTTGCCAAAAGGAGCGAAGAGACCAATGCCGAACAATGATACTCCGCGGCCCACCGATGCCCAGGTGGAGCAGGAAAAGCTGGAACAGGATTTTATGATGGACACCGGCTCGGTGATCCGCACCAAGGGCCGTCATGCCATCCATTGCCTCACGGTGATCGGTCTGATCGAGGGCCACGTGAGTGCCGGACAGGAGCAGAAGGTGACCCGCTACGAGCATGTGATCCCACAGCTGGTGGCCATTGAGGAGGACCCGGAGATCGAGGGTCTGCTGGTGATTTTGAATACCGTAGGCGGCGACGTGGAGGCGGGCCTTGCCCTGGCTGAGCTGATCAGCGGGGTGACCAAGCCCAGCGCCACCCTGGTGCTGGGCGGCGGGCATTCCATCGGCATCCCGCTGGCGGTCAGCGCCAAGCACAGCTTTATTGTGCCCACTGCCACCATGACCATTCACCCGGTGCGACATTCCGGGCTGGTATTGGGGGTGCCCCAGACCATGCGCTATTTCGAGCAGATGCAGGAGCGCATCACCGGCTTTGTGCAAAGCCATTCCCACATCAGCGAAGAGCGTTTTCTGGAGCTGATGATGCACACCGGCGAGCTGGTGATGGATGTGGGGACCGTGCTGGGCGGTGAGCAGGCGGTGGCCGAGGGCCTGATCGACGAACTGGGCGGTCTGGGCGACGCGCTTGCTTACCTGTATCGCCAGATCGAACGGAATCGAACCGGCGCAAAGAATGAGGAAAGCCGAAGCAGAGAGGAAACTGTCCGATAAATTGGGTTTTAAAACCTATGGTTTTATGATACAATAGATAAGTTCCGAAAAATTCCCGCGCCGGGTGCGCGGCGCCCCCGGAAAACCAAATGGTCCGGGGGCTGGAAATACATAAACGAGGGAAAGAAAGCGTATGGCACAAAAGAAGAAACCCGCCGCAAAAAGCGGCGCGAAAACCACCCGCTCCCGCTCACGGCGCAGCCAGCCGGATGTGGCCCAGAGCTGGAGCATTCTGCTGTTCTGCCTGGGCGTTGTGATCATTGCCATGTCTCTGGTGGCCGGGCAGTCGGTCTGGGCCATGCTGCGCGGCGTGCTGTTCGGCGTGTTCGGCGTGTGTACCTATCTGCTGGGGCCGGTGCTGCTCTACATCGCGGTGCTGGTGGCGCTGGGGCGGCCCATCTGGTCCCGCTGCGCCAAGTCCCTGCTGCTGATGATGCTGATCTGCGGCACGGCAGTGGTGTTCTCCAAAATCGACCTGGTGGGCCTGAGCTTCGGCAAGGCCACCGCGGCGTTATACGCCAACGGTCAGGGTATGCTGGGCGGTGGCCTGTTGGGCGGCATCATCGGCGGCACCCTGCTGGCCTTGTGCGGGCATCCGGCGGCGAATATCCTGCTGGTCATCATGCTCATCGCCATGGTCATGTGGTACCTGGGGGTGACCCCGGGTGATCTGTGGCAGATCGCGGAGGACTATCTGGGCGACTGGAAGGCTGACCGGGATGCTGCCCGCCAGCAGCGCGAGGCCTGGGAGGAGGAGCAGCTGCGCCGGGAACCCGAGCGCCGCGCCGCCGCCCAGGAGCGGGCCGCTGCCCGCCAGCAAAAGCAGGAGGCCTTTGCCCAGCGGTTCCGGGGTCCGAGCCGGAGGAGCACAGCGAATTCGAGACCGAGATTCCCATGGACGAGCCTCAGCAGGACCCGGATGTGGGCTTCGAGCCCTATCCCAGCAGCAGCCCGGACTATGCCTGGGAGATGCGGTTCGATCAGGCGCCGGAGCCCTCCGACGCGGACGAGCCGCCCTTCCAGCTGGACCAGCCGATCCCGCTGGAGCCGGAGCAGCCCAATGTCGGTGTCACCGAGCTGGACAGTCTGATCCACAAGGCCATGGAGCCCAGCCAGACTATGGGCAATTCCTACGGCGAGCCGCTGCGTCCGCTGAACCCGGCGGCCGCCACGGCGGAAACCGCCCTTGCGCAGCCTGTGGAACAGCCTGCTGCCTATTGCTATCCGCCGCTTGACCTGTTCCAGGTGATGGAGTCGGCGGAGGACCCGGGCGTGGAGGCGGAGCTGAAAAAGAACGCCGAGCTGCTGGTGAGCACGCTGGAAAGCTTCGGCGTAAAGACCCGCGTGCTGGACATCTGCCGCGGCCCCTCGGTCACCCGGTACGAGCTGCAGCCCCTGGCGGGCGTGAAGATCAGCCGAATCACCGGTCTGGCCGATGATATTGCCCTGAACCTGGCGGCGGCCGGCGTGCGCATCGAGGCCCCCATCCCCGGCAAGCCTGCCGTGGGCGTGGAGGTGCCCAACCGAAAATCCAGCCCGGTGGGCATCCGTGGCATCTTTGAATCCCAGGCCTACACCCGCAGCGCCTCGCCCCTGACCCTTGCCCTGGGCAAGGACATTGCGGGCAACGCCCAGGTGGCGGACCTGTGCAAGATGCCCCACCTGCTGATCGCCGGTTCCACCGGCAGCGGTAAGTCGGTGTGCGTGAACAGCATCATCATCAGCTTTTTGTATCGCTCCAGCCCCGAGGATGTGAAGCTCATCCTCATCGACCCCAAGGTGGTGGAGCTGGCGGAGTACAACGGCATTCCCCACCTGCTGATGCCGGTGGTCACCGAGCCGCGCAAGGCGGCGGGTGCGCTGGGCAGCGCTGTGGCCGAGATGGAGCGCCGCTACCACCTGTTCGCTGAGAACAACGTGCGTGACATCAAGAGCTTTAACCGGCTGGCGGCTGAGACCGAGGGTCTGGAAAAGCTGCCCTACATCGCCATTATCATCGACGAGCTGGCCGACCTGATGATGGTGGCCGGCAAAGAGGTGGAGGACTACATCTGTCGCATCGCCCAGAAGGCCCGTGCCGCGGGCATGCACCTGATCGTGGCCACCCAGCGCCCCAGTGTGGATGTCATCACCGGCCTGATCAAGGCCAATATCCCCAGCCGGATTGCCTTTGCGGTGTCCAGTCAGGTGGACAGCCGCACCATTCTGGACGCGGGCGGCGCGGAGAAGCTGCTGGGCATGGGTGACATGCTGTTCATGCCGGTGGGCGCCTCCAAGCCTCTGCGCATCCAGGGCACTTATGTGAAGGACGAGGAGATCAGCGCCGTGCTGGACTTCATCAAGAAGGACAACACCTCCCAGTACGATGAGAAGATGATCGAGGAGATGGAGAAGCACGCGGTGCCGGAGAAGGCCTCCGGCGGCGACGGCGACGACGAGGACGACGGCCACGACCCCATGCTGGAACAGGCGGTGGAGGTGGTCATCGACGCCGGTCAGGCCTCCACCAGCCTTCTGCAGCGCAAGTGCAAGCTGGGCTATGCCCGTGCCGCCCGTATCATGGACGATATGGAGCAGCTGGGCGTGATCGGTCCCTATCAGGGCGCCAAGCCCCGGGAGGTGCTCATCACCCGGCAGCAGTGGATCGAGCGGTCCATGCGGGCGGACAACACCCCCGTGCCGGACGAGATCCCCTGAACCTGTGCCGTGCCCTTGTGCGCGGCGGGCAGGATTTGTTACAATGGAATCAAGGTAGATGCTCGTGCCCCCGGCAGACCAGCGGCCTGCCGGGGGCGCGTTGCGACAATAGAAAGGTTTTACCAACGGAAACGGGCCGCCTTGGCCCGCAAGGAATAGAAAGGAGACTCTTTATGCAGCAGGGCACACAGTTTTTGCCCATCAGCAAAGAGGATATGCGCCAGCGCGGCTGGGACGAGCTGGACTTCGTTCTGGTCATGGGCGACGCTTATGTGGACCATCCCAGCTTCGGCCCGGCCATCATCGGCCGCATTCTGGAGGCCGAGGGCTACCGGGTGGGCGTGATCAGCCAGCCGGACTACACCACCTGCGAAAGCTTCAAAGTGCTGGGCAAGCCCCGCTACGGCTTTTTCATCGGCGGCGGCAACGTGGACAGCATGGTGGCCCATTACTCGGTGGCCAAGGTGCGCCGCAAGGTGGACGAGTACACCCCCGGCGGCGTGGCGGGCAAGCGCCCGGACCGGAGCGCCACCGTTTATACCCAGCTGGCCAAGCAGGCTTACCCGGATCTGCCGGTGATTCTGGGCGGCCTGGAGGCCAGCCTGCGCCGCTTCGCCCATTACGACTACTGGATGGATACCGTGCTGCCCAGCATTGCGGAGACCTCCGGTGCGGATATCATCAGCTTCGGTATGGGCGAGCACCAGACGGTGGAGATCGCCCGGCGGCTGGCGGCAGGGGAGAAGGCCAGCGAGATCCGGGATGTGGCGGGCACCTGCTACATGACCGACTTCGCCCATCTGCCCGCTAAGTATCTGGAATGTGCGGGCTTCAACAAGGTGAGCACCGATAAGGTTGCCTACGCCAAGGCCTGCCGCATCCAGATGGACAATCAGGATTCCGTCACCGGCCAGATCATCGTGCAGAAGCAGGAGAGCGGCTATCTGGTGCAGAATCCGCCTGCAAAGCCCCTTACCCGCCGTGAGCTGGACCGGGTGGCGGCCCTGCCCTACACCCGCACCTGGCACCCCAGCTACGATGCGGTGGGCGGTGTGCCCGCCATCGAGGAAGTGGAATTCTCCATCATCCACAACCGTGGCTGCTACGGCGGCTGCAACTTCTGTGCCATCACCCTGCATCAGGGGCGGCGGGTTACCAGCCGCAGTGTGGACAGCGTGGTGGAGGAGGGTGAGCTGCTCACCAAACAGCCCGGCTTTAAGGGCTACATCCACGATGTGGGCGGCCCCACCGCCAACTTCCGGCTGCCCAGCTGTGCCAAGCAGATGACCGAAGGCATGTGTCAGGGCGGCAAAAAGTGTCTGGCTCCCGGCCCCTGCCCGTACCTGATCATCGACCATACCGAATACCTGAACATGCTGCGCCGCCTGCGGGCTCTGCCCGGGGTGAAAAAGGTGTTCATCCGCAGCGGCATCCGCTACGACTACCTCACCTGGGATAAGGACGAGACCTTCTTCAAGGAGCTGGTGGAGCATCACGTTTCCGGTCAGCTGAAGGTGGCCCCCGAGCACTGTGCCCCCAACACCCTCAAATACATGGGCAAGCCGCCGGTGGAGGTGTTCAACAAGTTCTCCAAGCGGTTCTATGAGCTGACCAAGAAGGTGGGCAAGAAGCAGTATCTGGTGCCCTACCTGATGAGCAGCCACCCGGGCAGTACGTTGGAGGACGCGGTCTATCTGGCCGAGTATCTGTACAAGCATAACATCCGCCCCGAGCAGGTGCAGGACTTCTACCCCACGCCGGGCACCGTGTCCACCTGCATGTTCTACACCGGCCTGGACCCCTACACCCTCAAGCCGGTGTTTGTGGAAAAATCCCCTGAGGGCAAGGCGCTGCAGCGGGCTCTGCTGCAGTACTACGAGCCCCGCAACGCGGAAAAGGTGGTCAAGGCGCTGCACAAGACCCACCGGGAGGACCTGATCCCCCTGCTGGTGCCCGGCTACAAGCCCAAGGCCAGCGCCCAGGCCCGTCCGGTCACCGGCCGCAAATCCGCCCAGAATGCCAAGGCGGCGGGCCGTCCGGTGCAGGGCCGGTTTGTCCCCAACCACGGCAAGGGCGGCGGCAAAAACTCCGGCCGGCCCACCTTCGCCCCCAAAACCAAGCGGAAGTAAGCCATGGCAAAACGACGGAAACGGCGCACGCGGCGCAAAAAATATCCCATTCGCATCACGCCCTCCCAGGGGCTGGTCTTTCTGCTCACCGCCTTCTGCCTGGTCATCGGCCTCCGGCTGGGGCTGGGCGGCCAGAGCGGCGAGGGCGGATTCACCTGGCAGGATTTTTACGACAGACTGCAGGTGAACACCCTGCCCCAGGGGCTGGAACAGGTCCCGGCGGAGGGCCAGGCGGTGCACTTCATCGACGTGGGCCAGGCGGATGCCACCCTCTTACAGAGCGGGCAGGAATACTGCCTGGTGGATGCGGGCGAGGCCTCCAGCGAGGAGGCGCTGCTGGCTTATCTGGACGGAATGGGCATCACCCGTTTAAAGCTTCTGGTGATGACCCATCCCCACGCGGACCACATCGGCAGCATGAAGGCAGTGCTGGAGCATGTGCAGGTGGAGCAGGTGCTTCTGCCGGACTTCGATAAGGCACCCTATCCCACCACCCGCACCTTCGAGCGGGTGATGGATACCATTGAGGAACAGAACATCCCCACCGTGACCGCCGAGCCGGGGCAGGAGTTCACGATTGGCGCGGCCACCCTGGCAGTGCTGGCAAACGGCGTGGAGACCGACAATTACAACAATCTGTCCCAGGTGCTGTTTTTCAGCGCTCCGGGCCTGCGGGTGATGCTCACCGGCGACGGTGAGACCGAGGTGGAACAGGATGCTCTGGCCCACTGTGAGCTGCCTCAGACAGATGTGTTCAAGGCGGCCCATCACGGCTCCAGCACCTCCAACACGCTGGCGTTTCTGCAGGCGATCCGGCCCCAATATGTGGTGGTCAGCTGCGGAAAGGACAACAGCTACGGCCATCCCCATGAGGAGGCAATGCAGAATTACACCATGGTGGGCGCGCAGGTGCTGCGCACCGATCAGGACGGCAGTGTGGTCATTGCGGCCACCGAAAGCGGTCTGCAGTGCTACATGGCATCCGGCGGCCAGCAGGCGGACAGCGCGGCCTGAGAAAGGAAGAATGCGGCAATGAGCGAGCTTTATATCCTGGACCGGTGGGAAGGGGACACGGCGGTGATCGAGGTCACCGACGAGATGGATTGCACCCACTGGCAGCAGGCAAATCGAAGCGAGCTGCCCCCGGATGCCAGGGAGGGCGATGTGCTCCTCCTGAGCGGGCAGATCTGGCAGGTGGACCGGGAGGCCACCGCCTCCCGGCGGGAAAAGCTGGCCCGGCGGCTGGCCCGGCTGAAAAACCGGGGGAATCCCTGAACGCAATAAAAAGAAGGCGGCGGCGCACACGGAAGATGTTTCCGTGTGCGCCGCCGCTTTTTGTGTGCGGGCAATAAAAAACTCCCCTGTGCGGATGCACAGGGGAGAGAAGAAGCAATTCAGAAAAATCAGACAGGCATGGTCTGAACGGTGCCGCGTACGCAGTCCACGGAAACCATGGTCTCGTCCTTCAGCAGGCGGGTAGCGTTGGCAACACCAACAATCACAGCCTTGCCCAGAGCCAGACCGGCGATGGCAGCGTGGCTGTTCATGCCAGCCTCCTCAACGATCACCGCATTGGCCTCACGCATGTAGGGCAGCATCTCGTTGTTGGTGTAGGGAACCACCAGCACGCAGCCGGGCTTGCACTTGCTGGCAACCTCTTCGGTGTTGCGGCAGATGCACAGGGCGCCCTTGGCGTTCTGGTTGCCGATGCCCACGCCGCTGGCCAGGAACTCGCCGACCATGTGGACCTTGATCATGTTGGTGGTACCGGAAACACCCACGGGAACACCGGCGGTCACAACCACCAGGTCGCCGCTCTGCAGCAGGCCGTGATCCACAGAGGTCTTAACAGACAGCTCAACCAGCTCGTCGGTGCTGTTGGCGTAGGGCATCAGGATGGGATGCACGCCCCAGCTCAGAGCCAGGTGACGCTGGGTCTGCTCGTCCAGCACGCAGGCGATGATGGGAGTCTCGGGACGGCCCTTGCTCAGCAGGCGGGCGGTCTCACCGCTCTTGGAAACGGTGATGATGGCGGTAGCCTTGATGTCGGCTGCGGTGGTGCAGGCGGCATGAGCGGTAGCAGCAGCGATGCTCAGGCGGGTATCCAGGGGGCTCTTGCGCATATGCTCGATGTAGCTGGAGTCGCTCTCGGTACGCTCGGCGATGGCGGCCATGGTGCGAACAGCCTCCACGGGGTACTTACCGGCAGCGGTCTCACCGCTCAGCATGATGGCGCTGGTGCCGTCGTAGATGGCGTTGGCAACGTCGGTGATCTCGGCACGGGTGGGACGGGGGTTCTCCTGCATGCTCTCCAGCATCTGGGTAGCAGTGATAACGGGCTTGCCGGCGGAGAAGCTGTGGTAGATGATGTCCTTCTGGATCATGGGGATCTCGGTGAAGTCGATCTCAACGCCCATGTCGCCGCGGGCAACCATGACGCCGTCGGCAGCAGCCAGGATCTCGTCGATGTTGTCGATACCCTCACGGTTCTCGATCTTGGCGATGATGCGGATGTTGGACTTGTGCTCGTTCAGCAGGCGGCGGATATCCTGGATGTCCTGGGCGCTGCGGGTGAAGCTGGCGGCGATGAAGTCGTAGCCGTTCTCGATACCGAACAGGATGTCCTCCTTGTCCTTCTGGCTCAGGTAGGGCATGGACAGGGAAACGCCGGGCACGTTAACGCCCTTGTTGTTGCTGATGGGGCCGCTGTTGTTTACCAGGCACTCGATGTCGGTGTTGGTCACAGCGGTAACGGTCATGCTGATCAGGCCGTCGGCCAGCAGCACGGTGCTGCCCACGGAAACGTCGCCGGGCAGATCCTGATAGGTGATGGAGCAGATGTCCTTGTTGCCTTCCACGTCACGGGTGGTCAGGGTGAACTTCTGGCCGGCTTCCAGCTTGGTCTTGCCGCCGGCGAACTGCTTCAGACGGATCTCGGGGCCCTTGGTGTCCAGCAGAGCAGCCACGGGGCGGCCCAGCTCCTCACGCAGAGCCTTCAGCTTGTCCAGACGGCCCTTGTGCTCTTCGTAGTCGCCGTGGGAAAAGTTGAAACGGGCAATGTTCATGCCGGCCAGGATCAATTCGCGCATTACGCCCTCTTTATCGGTAGAGGGGCCTAAGGTGCAGATGATTTTCGTCTTACGCATTCGTAAAATCCTCCTAAATACTCTCTTCTCAAATATCTATCCACAACGTCTCCGAAGCGGAGACGGGGTCGCTTTTTCGCTCGCCGCCCCTATTATATAATAAAAAAACATTTCGTGAAAGGGGTCCCGGCAAGCTTTCGGAAAAGTATATGCAATCGTACCAATTAAATAAAAATTTAACAGAATATTTTAATGCATTTTTTCAACAAAGCTGATGGGATATACTTAACTTTTTGGGGCAAATACGCTATAATGAAACAACACCCTACAGCCAACGAAAAGGAGGCACGAACAATATGGCAAAACGAGTGTTTTTAGTAGTACTGGACAGCTTCGGCGTAGGCGCCGAGCCGGATGCGGATAAATTTGGTGATGTGGGCGCCAATACCCTGGCGTCCATCGCCGCCAGCAAGGCGTTCGATACCCCTAATATGAAGAAGATGGGCCTGTTCAATCTGGACGGCGTAAGCTGCGGCGAGCCCGTGGCCCAGGTACTGGGCACCTGCGCCCGCCTGCAGGAGGCAAGCAACGGCAAGGATACCACCATCGGTCACTGGGAGATCGCGGGCGTGGAGAGCGAACGCGCTCTGCCCACCTACCCCAACGGCTTCCCGCCGGAGGTCATCGAGGAGTTTGAAAAGCGCACCGGCCGCAAGGTGATCTGCAACGCCACCTATTCCGGCACCGAGGTGCTGAAGGATTACGGCGAGGAGCACATGCGCACCGGCGCGCTGATCGTGTACACCTCGGCGGACAGTGTGTTCCAGGTGGCCGCTCATGAGGAGATCGTACCGGTGGCTCAGCTGTACGAATACTGCCAGATCGCCCGGGATATGCTCAAGGGCGAGCACGGCGTGGGCCGCGTGATCGCCCGGCCCTTCGTGGGCACCTGCGCGGCGGACTTCCAGCGCACTCCCCGCCGCCACGACTACTCTCTCAAGCCCCCCAAGAAGACCATGCTGGACGCACTCAGCGCTGCCGGCAAGGCTGTGATCGGCGTGGGCAAGATCTACGACATCTTCGACGGCGAAGGCGTCACCGAGACCATCCGAACCTCCGGCAACACCGAGGGCATCCGGGTGATGCTGGACCTGGCCGACCGGGACTTCGAGGGCCTGGCTTTCATCAACCTGGTGGACTTTGATATGGTCTATGGACACCGCCGCAACATCGACGGCTATGCCGCCGCGGCCACCGAGTTTGATCAGGGTCTGGGCGAGATGCTCAAAAAGCTGCGTCCGGACGACCTGCTCATCATCACCGCCGACCACGGCTGTGACCCCGGCTTCACCAAGACCACCGACCACACCCGGGAATATGTTCCCATGCTGGCGGCGGGCAGCAGCGTGAAGGAGAACAACAACCTGGGCACCGTGCTGGGCTTCGGAGCCATCGGCAAGACCATCTGCGCCTATCTGGGTGTGGATGCCGACCTGGCAGGTCAGGACCTGAGCGAGCGGATGTTTGTCTGATCAAAAATTGCGGTAAAGCAGAATTTTTCAAGTCTTTTTAAATTTTCTAAATTTTTTGAAAAAATTGCAATAAAAAACCGCGTGATATCGTTTGTATTATGGCGGCCGCGGAGCGTTGCTCCGCGGCCTGTTTGTTAACAGGGAAAGTATGAAGCAGTATGGAAAGGGTATTGTGAATATCAAGCTGATCGTTGTGTGGGTGCTGGCGGTATATTTTCTTGCAGACAGTATTGTCCGCTCGCTGCGCTCCAATTTCAATTTCGGCATGCTTATAATGTATGCCATCACGGCCGGGCTGTGGGTCTATGGCCTGTTCCACCGGCAGATCGATGCATTCTGTGCCGCCGGTGTGGGCCGGGTGCTGCGCATCGGTTTTTTCTGCGGGGTGGGCGTGTTCTGCGCGCTGCTGGCCTTCGTGGCCCTCAGCGGCTATAGCGACCAGCCCCAGGGGGATGAGAAGGCGGTGGTGGTGCTGGGCGCCGGCCTGCGCAAGGATGTGCCCAGCAAGCTGCTGGTCCGGCGGCTGGAAAAGGCGCTGGAGTATCACGAAGAAAATCCGGACGCGGTGATCGTGGTCACCGGCGGCCAGGGCCCGGGCGAGACCATCCCGGAAGGGGTGGCCATGGCCAGATGGCTGGCCGAGCGGGGCGTGCCGGAAGAGCAGATTATCGTGGAGGATAAAAGCACCTCCACCGAGGAGAATCTGCTGTTTGCCCGCCGTCTTCTGGAGGAGCGGGGCATTGCGGCCAGTGAGCCCATCGTGGTGGTGACCAATGCCTTCCATTGTTACCGGGGCGGAGAATACGCCCGTATGGTGGGCTTCACCGATGTGGATGCGCTGCCCGCGTCCATCGGGCTCAACTCCATTATGCCCTGCTATTTCCGCGAGGTATTCGCGGTGCTGTATTATTGGGTCTTCAAAAGCAGCCGCACCGGCTGGATGCTGCAGTTTGTGGGCATCTTCTGACGGTAAGCTGCAATCAGATAAAATGAAGAGGTGAAATCATGGCGCCAATTATCCGTGTGGAGCACCTGAGAAAGGTTTACCGGGTGGGCCACGAAAAGGTCATTGCGCTGAACGATGTGAACCTGGCCATCGAGCCGGGAGAGGTCTGCTGCATCGTGGGCCCCTCCGGCAGCGGCAAGTCCACCCTGCTGAACCAGCTGGCGGGGTTGGAAAAGCCCACCAAGGGGCATGTGTACATCGGCAGGCACGACATCAGTGAGATGACCGAGAACGAACTGGCGAAATTCCGCCAGGAGCATCTGGGCTTTATCTTCCAGAGCTACAATCTGCTGCCAAATCTGACGGCGGCGGAAAATGTGGCCCTGCCGCTGATGTTCAAGGGTGTGGGGCGCAAGGAGCGGCTCAAGCTTGCCACCCAGGAGCTGAAAAAGATGGGCCTGGGCAAGCGGGCAGGCCACAAACCCACCGAGATGAGCGGCGGCCAGCAGCAGCGGGTGGGCATTGCCCGCGCCTTTGTGGCCAAGCCCAAGGTTATTTTTGCGGACGAACCCACCGGCAACCTGGACAGCCAGACCACCAAGCAGGTGCTGTACCGGATGCTGAATATGGCAAAGGAGAGCAACATCACCTTTGTCATGGTTACCCACGAGCGGGACCTGGCGGCAGTGGCGGACCGGGTGGTCACCATCAAGGACGGCAAGGTGGAGAGCGACGTGGTAATGGACGCCGAGGCCAAAGCGGCGGCCATGGCCGAAATGTTCAGCGATATTATGGAACAGGAGGCTCCGGCGGAACCCAATACCACGGTGCCTCTGAATAGCGAAAAACAGTGAGGAGAAGAAACACATGAAACAGAGCATCAAACGGATCAGCGCCGTTCTGGCCATGGCCATGGCACTGAGCGCATTCAGCGCATTCAGCGTGTTCGCCGAGGGCGAGAGCACTGTCCCGGCCAGTGTATCCCAAAGCACCAGCGTGGTTCAGGAGACCAGTGTGGCTGCGCAGACGGACGGCAACAGCCCCGCTGCGAATGAGGTGGTTGTTACCCCCACTCCGGTGCCCACGGAAGTACCCACTCCGGAACCCACTCTGGAGCCCACTCCGCTGCCTTCGCAGCTGGAGATCGGCAGCTATAATGTGGATTTTAAGGACTATGGAAGCCGGGATAACATGTGGGAGTGGGGCGAAAAAGCTGATGTAGAGGTTTATCTGAATCTTCTCGAAGGCGAAACCATCCAAAGTTCTCGATTTATCAATTCCGGTGCGTTTACAGCAGACAGCGTTAACTTTCAGGGAACGGTGAATGGGAATAAGGTGATTTTCCCCCATGTGACCTACAACGGCGGCGGCAACGAGCTCTCGTTCGAGATCACTACCAATCTGCGCGGTGTGCTGACGGGCACACAGCTCATTGCACAGTGCCTGGATGTGAACCCCAATCCGCCGGAGGCC
>NZ_JAGHKE010000086.1:0-15346 GCF_017889395.1 Allofournierella sp.
CCGCTGAAAATTGCTCTGATCAGCCTGCTGACCCTGGTGGCCGTGGTCTGTGTGGGCCTGTTCGGCCTGTATCAGTGGGTGGTGCGCAGCATAAGCCCCGAAGGCGGCGCCCCCACCATCAATGAGCTGATCAACACCCCCAGCGAGTATAAGGGCGATGTGGTGAATATTCTGGTCTGCGGCATCGACAAGGATGAGACCCGCAACTACGGCGGTGATTCCAGCTCCAACGACGGCATGACCGACATGATCATGTATGTGAACTTCAATGTGAAGGAAAAGAAGATCAACATGCTCCAGATCCCCCGGGACACCTATCCCGGCGAGGAGTACAATCACGGCAACACCGGCAAGATCAACGCGGTGGCCCTGCGCAACGAGGGCGGCATCACCGATCTGGCAAAGCTCATCAGCGAGCAGTACAAGCTGCCCATCGACTATTATGTGACCATCGATATGCAGTCTTTGAAGGAGATCGTGGATCACTTCGGCGGCATCGAGGTGTACATCCCTCAGGATATGTCCTATAAGGGCAGCACTCTGGAGCAGGGCTACCGCAACCTGGACGGCGAGGCCGCCGAGTTTTTCGTGCGCAACCGCAACTACGCCCAGGCGGACATCGCCCGCCTGGATATGCAGCGCTACTTCTATCAGGGCCTGTTCGCTCGCATCCGCACCGCAAATGTGTGGGACATTGCCAAGCTGACTCCGGTGACGCTCAAGTACATCACCACCGATATTCCCGGCGATGTGCTGGTCAGCCTGGGCGTGAGCTTCCTACAGGTGGACAGTTCTAATATCATGATGTGCAAGTTGCCCACCTACTCCGCCGCCCAGCGCTACAACAAACAGACCCATTTGATCTGCGACGTGGCCAAGACCACCGACCTGCTCAACCAGTACTTCCGCACCTACGGGGAACCTGTGTATGAGTTGAACGTCCCCACCTTGGCCACCGTGGGCGAGTCCACCGACCCCAACGTGCAGTATATGGGCCAATTGGATACCGAGGCCGAGGGCGCACAGGCCGGCGGCTGAGTCCCGCAACATCAAGAACAGCAGCCGGCGACAGACCGGCGAAAGGAGAAACAATAAATGGAAAGCTTGCAGCTTGCGACCAGCATCGCGAAAGTGCTGGACACCAAAAAAGCCGCGAATGTGAAGGTACTGAAGGTGCGGGATCTGACCGTGCTCACCGATTACTTTGTGATCGCCAACGGTACCTCCACCACCCACGTGAAGAGCCTGGCCGAGGAAGTGGAGTTCCAGCTGGAGCAGCAGGGCGTGAAGGCTCTGCGCACCGAGGGCTACGACGCCAAGAACTGGATTCTCCTGGACTACGGCACTGTGATTGTTCACGTGTTCTATCCCCAGGCCCGGGAGTTCTATGACCTGGAGCACCTGTGGGCGGATGCTGAGGAGTGCGACATCCAGTTCGACGCACCCGCCGAGGGCGGCGCAAACGAATAAATCAAACGGAACGCCGCCCTGTGTGCAAGCATGGGGCGGCCATGAGCCAGTTTTCCACAGCGGGACAAGCCCGCGGTGGAAAACTGGCTGTCGCCGTTTTATTTTAACGGCGCGGCCGCATCCTTCCGGGGCAAAACGCGGAGTGATGCGGCAGTGCCGTAAGGGGCAAAACGCTCAAATTTTGGTTGGAGTTGATAAAGGTGAAATACGATTTCAAAGCCATTGAGAAAAAATGGCAGAAAGTCTGGGCGGACGAAAAGACCTTCGCCGCCAAGATCGACCACACGAAACCCAAGTTCTACGCTCTGGTAGAGTTCCCGTACCCCAGCGGCCAGGGCCTGCACGTGGGCCATCCCCGCAGCTACACCGCGCTGGACATCGTGGCCCGCAAAAAGCGGCTGGCTGGCTACAATGTGCTGTACCCCATGGGCTGGGATGCCTTCGGCCTGCCCACCGAGAACTTCGCCATGAAGAACCACATCCATCCCGAGATCGTGACCAAGAACAACGTGGCCCGCTTCAAGAGCCAGCTGCAGGCGCTGGGCCTGTCCTTCGACTGGGACCGTGAGATCAACACCACCGATCCCAGCTACTACAAGTGGACCCAGTGGATCTTCCTGCAGCTGTACAAGCACGGTCTGGCCTACAAGAAGGAAATGAGCGTGAACTGGTGCACCAGCTGTAAGGTGGTGCTGGCCAACGAAGAAGTGGTGAACGGCTGCTGCGAGCGCTGCGGCGGCGAGGTGGTCCACAAGGTGAAGAGCCAGTGGATGCTGAAGATCACCGCCTATGCCGACCGCCTGATCGACGATCTGGATGGCCTGGATTTCATCGAGCGCGTGGCCACCCAGCAGAAGAACTGGATCGGCCGCTCCACCGGCGCCGAGGTGAACTTCACCACCACCACCGGCGACACCCTGACCGTGTACACCACCCGCTGCGACACCCTGTTCGGCGCCACCTACATGGTGGTCAGCCCCGAGCATGCCCTGGTGAACCAGTGGCTGGAGAACGGCACCATCCAGAATGCCGAGGCCGTGCGCGCCTACCAGGCGGAGGCCGCCCGCAAGAGCGACTTCGAGCGCACCGAGCTGAACAAGGAAAAGACCGGCGTGAAGCTGGAGGGCGTGATGGGCATCAACCCGGTGAACGGCAAGGAGATCCCCATCTTCATCTCCGACTACGTGCTGGCCACCTACGGCACCGGCGCCATCATGGCGGTGCCCGCCCACGACACCCGCGACTACGAGTTCGCCAAGGTGTTCGGCCTGCCCATCGTCGAGGTGGTCAAGGGCCAGGGCGAGAGCCATCTGGACAAGGAGGCCTTCACCGATGTTGCCACCGGCACTCTGGTGAACAGCGGCTTCCTGGACGGCCTGAGCGTGGAAGACGCCAAGAAAAAGATGATCGAGTGGCTGGAGAGCGAGGGCAAGGGCCACGCCAAGGTGAACTTCAAGCTGCGTGACTGGGTGTTCAGCCGCCAGCGCTACTGGGGCGAGCCCATCCCCATGGTTCACTGTGAGAAGTGCGGCTGGCAGCCCATTCCCGAGAGCGAGCTGCCCCTGAAGCTGCCCGAGATCAGCGACTTCGAGCCCGGCGAGGGCGGCGAGAGCCCGCTGGCCCGCCACACCGAGTGGGTCAACACCACCTGCCCCTGCTGCGGCGGCCCCGCCAAGCGCGAGACCGACACCATGCCTCAGTGGGCCGGTTCCTCCTGGTACTTCCTGCGTTATATGGACCCCCACTGCGACACCGCTCCCGTGAGCAAAGAGGCCGTGGAATACTGGGGCCCTGTGGACTGGTACAACGGCGGCATGGAGCACACCACCCTGCACCTGCTGTACAGCCGCTTCTGGCATAAGTTCCTGTACGACATCGGTGTGGTTCCCACCAAGGAGCCCTACGCCAAACGCACCAGCCACGGCATGATCCTGGGCGAGAACGGCGAGAAGATGTCCAAGAGCCGCGGCAACGTGATCAACCCGGATGACGTGGTGGCCGAGTACGGCGCCGACACCCTGCGTCTGTACGAGATGTTCATCGGCGACTTCGAGAAGGCCGCTCCCTGGTCCACCAAGGGCATCAAAGGCTGCAAGCGCTTCCTGGATCGTCTGTGGGGCCTGGGCGAGATGATCGTTCCCGGCGAGGGCTACCGTCCCGAGCTGGAGACCGCCTTCCACAAGACCATCAAGAAGGTGGGCGAGGACATCGAGGTGCTCAAGCACAACACTGCCATCGCCTCCATGATGAGCCTGCTGAACGACCTGTACGCCGCCGGCGGCGTTACCAAGGACGAGCTGCGCAGCCTGCTGATTCTGGTCAACCCCTTCGCTCCCCACATCACCGAGGAGATGTGGCAGCAGCAGGGCTTTGAGGGCCAGATCGCTCACGCCCAGTGGCCTGCCTACGACGAGGCCAAGTGCGTGGAAAGCACCGTGGAGGTGCTGGTGCAGCTGAACGGCAAGCCCAAGGCCCGCCTGAACCTGGCCTCCGGCCTGGATAAGGACGCCACCCTGGCTGCCGTGAAGGCGGATGCCTCCGTGGCTGCTCTGCTGGAGGGCAAGACCATCGTGAAGGAGATCGCCGTGCCCGGCAAGCTGGTCAACCTGGTGGTCAAATAAGCAAAGCTGTTGACGATTTGCAACCCGAGGACCAAAACCTGGTCCTCAATTGCAGAAAGTTTTGAATTTGCACAAGATTTTAGTTGACAGAACTAACTGTGGCATAGTATAATCGATATGTTGAATACCCTCATTTGGGGCTATACAACGAAACTCCTGCCTCAGGTCCAAGGGAGGGAAAAATAGATGTCGGAAATTCGTGTCAAGGACAACGAGTCGCTGGAGAGCGCGCTGCGTCGTTTTAAGCGTTCTTGCGCCCGCAGCGGTGTGCTTGCCGAGGTTCGCAAGCGTGAAGCTTACGAGAAGCCCTCTGTGCGCCGCAAGAAGAAGTCCGAAGCTGCCCGCAAGCGCAAGTTTAAGTAATTGCGGTTAGCCGGAACAAAGGCTGAAATGCGTGCAAACGCCCGAGCGGGTCCCCTGGGGGCCCGCTCATTTTTTTGTTGATTTTTCCGGGGCATCGGCCCCGCTTTTATGGGAGAAGCGCTATGTTCATCACACCGGAGTATCTTTTTTCCGGCGCGGCGGCCATCACGCCGGAATTTCTGGCCCGGGCCCGCAAGAAGTTCGGGGTGCCCCGGCGGCAGATGGCCATCGTGGGCGACCAGCTGTTCACCGACCGGCTGGCCGGAACGCTGTACGGTATCCCGGCTTTGGTGGTGCAGCCCATGTATGAGGATTTCAAAAAGGGCATTCGCTTCAAGCGCAGGCTGGAAAAGCCCTTTCTGGCCCGCTATTTCAAAAAGGGAGGGAAGCTTCTGTGAGCATCTTATTCGGAACCGCCGGCACAAGCCAGAGCTTTGCCGAGCAGGGCTATAAAAACAGCGTGCAGGTGCCGGAATATACCGCAAAAATGGGCCTGGACGCCTTTGAGTATCAGTGCGGCCGGGGCGTGCGCATCAAGGAGGAGCTTGCCTCCAAGATCCGCGCCCAGGCGGCGGTGCACGGCATCTACTTCAGCCTGCACGCGCCCTATTACATCTCCATGAGCAGTCTGGAGGAGGAAAAGCGCCTGAACAGTGTGGACTACATCCTGCAAAGCGCGGCGGCCATCCGGGCGCTGGGCGGTCAGCGGGTGATCTTCCACTCCGGCAGCTGCGGCAAGCAGAGCCGGGAAGCCGCCCTGGAAAAGGCGCTGGACACCATGCACCGCATCGTGGCAGCAGTGGACGAAGCCGGTTTCTCCGACATCGTGCTCTGCCCCGAGACTATGGGCAAGGTGGGCCAGCTGGGCACGCTGGATGAGGTGCTGGCCCTGTGCGGGGTGGACAAACGCATCACCCCCTGCATCGACTTCGGCCACCTGAACGCCCGGGACCAGGGCTCCATCAAGACCAAGGCGGACTATGCCGCCATTCTGGACCGGATGGGCGAGGTGCTGGGCGACGAGCGGGCCAGCAAATTCCATGTGCACTTCAGCAAGATCGAATACACCACCGGCGGCGAAAAGCAGCACCTGACCTTCGCCGATACCGTTTACGGACCGGAGTTCGAGCCGCTGCTGGAGCTGTGCTATGAGCGGGGGCTCTCGCCGGTGATCATCTGCGAGTCCGCCGGTACCCAGGCGGAGGACGCTGCCGCCATGAAGCGGTATTACCAGAGCCTGGTCCGGTAACCGCCGGGCCCCTGAAAAGGGCAAGAAAGGGCTTGAAAAATAGCCGTTTCTGGGGTAGAATAATAACAGATATGTCAGTGAATGCCCGCGCCGCATCGCTACTGCTCAACCGCAGCAGCCAGGCCGCGGCGCTGGCAGTGCAAGGCCGGTTTGGCCGGGCCAGAATAAATTTTAATTGGAGGATCCTTTATGATTTCTGCAGGCGATTTTCGCAATGGCGTAACTTTTGAAGAGAACGGCAACGTGCTCCAGGTTGTGGAGTTCCAGCATGTTAAGCCCGGTAAGGGCGCTGCCTTCGTGCGCACCAAGACCAAGAACGTGATCACCGGTGCCGTGACCGAGAAGAGCTACAACCCCAGCGATAAGTTCCCCACCGCCTTCATCGAGCGCCGTGAGATGCAGTACCTGTACGAGGACGGCGGCCTGTACTACTTCATGGACACCGAGACCTACGAGCAGATCCCCCTGAACGAGCATGATCTGTCCGACGCCTTCAAGTTCGTGAAGGAGAACGAGATGGTTAAGATCCTGAGCTACAAGGGCAACGTGTTCGGCCTGGAGGCTCCCAACTTTGTTGTGCTGCAGGTCACCGAGACCGAGCCCGGCTTCAAGGGCAACACCGCCACCAACACCCTGAAGCCCGCCAAGCTGGAGACCGGCGCTGAGATTCGCGTACCTCTGTTCATCAACGAGGGCGACATGATCCGTGTGGACACCCGCACCGGCGAGTACATGGAGCGCGCCTGATTCAAGGCTTGATTCCGGAACGCATTCACCTGGGCGGCGGCTTTGCCGCCGCCCAGGTTTTGTTTTATCCAGTGTGAGCGCCACGCTGCCGGTTTTCGGCAGTGAAGGCGTGGTCATAAAAATGTTTGATACTTCTTCAAAGGAGGAATGAACAATGGAACTGAAAGAGCGTGCTGCATACCTGAAGGGCCTGATGGAGGGTCTGGAGATCGGCGACAGCAAGGAAGGCAAGGTCCTGAAGGCCATGTACGATCTGCTGGAGGATCTGTGCGACACCGTGGCGGACATGGACGATGACCTGGATCAGGTCTACGACGAGCTGGATGCCATGGACGAGGATATGGACGACCTGGAAGAAGCCGTGTTCGGCGACGACGAGGACGAGGACGACGAAGAGGAAGACGACGAGGACGAGGAAGTGGAAGCCGAGTACGAGCTGACCTGCCCCAACTGCGGCGCGGTGACCGTCGTGGACGAGGACACCCTGCTGAACGAGCAGGTTTGCTGCGGCAACTGCGGCGCCGAGTTCGAGATCGAATTCAGCGAGTGCGGTGAGGACTGCGACTGCGAGGAGTGCACCGAGGAGAACGAGTGATTCTCGGCCTCAAACATAAGCAAGAAAGCGGCGGATGGCAATTGCCATCCGCCGCTTTTTGTGCTTACAATGTTTTTTCTCTGTTGAAAAGGTTTGGTCTTACCGAAAGCGGAAAAACGCCGCAAGGGCCATTTACCGGGCGGATTTGACCGTTTCCATGGCCGAGAGCTCCGGCATCACGGTGCAGCGCATGGTGATGTAGCAGGCAAGGCCGCCGATCAGGTTGGAGATGGGCTCGGCCAGAAATACGCCGTTCACCCCAAGCCCGCCCAGATGGGGCAGCAGCAGGGTGAGAGGCACCACAATGATCGCCTTGCGCAGCAGCGAGAAAAAGATGGCCAGCTTCGCCTTGTTCAGCGATTTGAACACGCTCTGGCCGGAGAACTGAAAGGCCATCATCACAAAACCGAAGAAGTAGATGTGCAGCGAGGGCACCGCAGCGGCCAGCAGCTCCGGGTCCTGGTTGAAGATACGGATGAAGGCCTCTGGGAACAGGGAAATCAGGCCCCAGATCAGCAGAGTATAGCCAAAGCCCAGCTGGGTCATGAAGCGGATAGCCGCCCGCACCCGGTCCGCCACCCGGGCCCCGTAGTTGTAGCTGATGACCGGCGAAGCACCGTCAGCAAGGGCCAGCACCGGTGTCTGGGCGATCTGCCGCACCGAGTTGATCACCGTCATTACGCTGATGTACAGATCGCCGCCGAAGGCGCGCAAGGTGGAATTACAGGCCACCTGGACCAGGCTGTCGGTGAAGGACATCACAAAGCTGGAGGTGCCCAGCGCCAGAATGCGTTTGATGATGCCTGCATCCGGCCGAAAGCCCTTGAAAACCAGCCGCAGCTCCGCCTTCGGGCCGGTGAGAAAGACCATCACCCACACCGCCGAAAGCAGCTGAGAAAGCACCGTGGCAATTGCGGCGCCCCGCACACCCAGCCCCAGACCGAAGATCAGGATGGGGTCCAAAATGATGTTGGTCACCGCGCCCAGCAGCACGGTGAGCATGCCGGTGCGGGCAAAGCCCTGGCTGTTGATGTAAGGGTTCATCCCCAGCGAGGTCATTACGAAAACAGTACCCAGCAGGTAAATGGTCATGTACTGGGCTGCGTAGGGGTAGGTGCTGTCGCTGGCGCCGAACAGGTAGAGCAGCGGCTTGTGAAATACAATGCCCACCACTGTGAGCACGAGCCCGCAGACCATCAGCATGAACCAGGCGTTGGCCAGAATGGTCCGGGCGCTGTTCAGGTCCTTCCGGCCCCGGGCAATGGAACACAGCGGCGCGCCGCCCACACCGAACAGGTTGGCGAAGGCGGTGATCAGGGTGATGAGGGGAAAGCACAGCCCAAGTCCGGCCAGCGCCAGCGTGCCCTGACCGGGAATTTTGCCGATGTAGATCCGGTCCACGATATTATACAGAAGGTTCAGGATCTGGGCCACCAGCATGGGCGCCGCCACTGCAAGCACACTCCGGCGCACGTTGGGGCCGGAAAAATCCACCTGGCCACCCCCGGCCGTATGATGAAAATGAAGAAATGCCATCCTGCGATATCTATCCTTTCCTGCTGGGAGTGAGTTTTAAAGAGCAATGGGCAACAAAACAGCGCACTGTTCCGGGTACGGAACAGTGCGCATCGTTTTGCAGTAAATGGTCGTTACTTTTTGGCGGGCGCTTCCTTCAAAGCACGCTCCAGCCACATGGAGCCGATCTCCAGAGCAGTGTAAAGGCCGCTCTTGCTGCTCTGCTTCACCACCCGCTCGGGCAGGGGCTTGGCAGAATCGGTGCTCATGAGGATCACATGAATCTTATCGGCCATCTTCATGCCGTTTTCTTCCTTCTCGGTGAGAATCTGCATAAAAATCACAAAGGGATCAGCCAGGCTGCCGTAGTAGATCTCGTTGCCGCAGCGTACCAAAGGCTTGCCCTTGTAGGTCAGTTTCGGGGTATATGCCATTGTAAAAACCCTCCAGTCGGTTGATATATGTTATTTTTATTATACCATAAACGACTCAGAAACACAACGGCGGGCCGGTTCACAGGTCCAGCTTGCTCCGCTCGATCTTTTCCTCGTTCAGAGCCACCTTCTGGGTCAGGCTTTTCAGCTTGGAATCCATCTGACTGATCCGTACCGACATGTAGAACTGCTTGATGAGCAGCAAAAAGATAATGGCCAGATACACCACGTTGATCTCGCTCACAAAGCCGAATTTGCGGGCCACCCAGGTGGTGATCTCCGGGAACAGGCTCAAAAGCAAGAGGCAGGCGGAAAACAGCAGCCAGAAGATGGAGTCCTCGATCTGGACCTTTGCCTGACGGACCCGGCGAAGAATGAACAGGGTGGTGCACAGGCTGCCGCAGATCAGAAGCGCGCGCAGCGCAAGGGGAAGCAATGGGGACATGGCGTTCAGTCTCTCCTTTCCGGGTAATAGAAGGTAACGGGCTCCCGCTTGCGGAACCACTGGATCAGCAGGATGGAAAGGCCCATCTTGAGCATGTATTCCACCGAGCGGGTAAAATTCAGGTAGCTGGTGCCAGTGAGCCGCTCGCCCATCTGCACCTGGATCTCACGCACCACAGCACCGTTCTTGATCAGGTAGCTGATGGTATCCGGCTCGGGGCCGTAGTTCAGGTTCAGGGCAAATTCCTCCACCATGCGGCGGTTGAACATCCGCATGCCGCTGGTGGGGTCGCAGATGGCCTGGCCGGTGGTCAGTCGGATGGCCCAGCTGATCAGGTAGCTGCCCAGCATGCGCAGGCTCTTGGGCTTTTTCACGGTGAGGAACCGGCTGCCGATCACAATATCGGCCCCGTTTTCCAGCTCCTCCAGCATGGGCTGGATGTATTCCGGCTTGTGCTGGCCGTCCGCGTCGAACTGCAGGGCGCAGTCGTAGCCGTTTTCGGCGGCGTAGCGCAGCCCGGTCTGGAAGGCACCGGCCAGACCCAGGTTCACCGGCAGATCGATCAGCCGGAAGCCGTGCTGGCGGCAGAGCGCGGCGGTGCGGTCGCGGCTGCCGTCGTTCACCACCACATAGTCGTATTGGGGGTAACGGGCTGCCAGCTCGTTCACCACGCGAACAATGTTTCCTTCCTCGTTGTAGGCGGGAATCACGATCAATAGCTTGGACATAAGCGTTCAATTTCCTTTGCAGTCAGGTTGTTATGCCCCGGCAAGCCGCAGAAGCTCGCGGGTCACGGCCTCCCAGGTGAAGTGCTCCTCCAGCCGGGCGGCGGTCTTTCGGGCCGCGGTCACGCCCCATGCGTTATCCGTCAGGCAGCGTTGCAGCGCGGCGGTCAGCGCCTGGGGGTCCACTCCATCCAGCTGGATGCCGTAGCTCTCGTCCGGCAGAAGCTCGTCGCTGCCGCCGGTGCGGGTGGTCAGAATGGGGCAGCTGCAGGCCGCTGCCTCCAGAAAGGTGGTGGGGAAGCCCTCGGCATAGTAGGTGGGCAGACAGTACAGCTGAGCCTGGGCCAGCAGCTGCATGGCCTGGGCATAGGGCACAGCGCCCGCCAGATGGACCTTCGGCGGGCAGTTTTCCCGCAGTCTGGCCAGCAGCGGACCGTCACCCGCCACCACCAGGCTGCACCCGGGCAGGTCGGCATGGGCAAAGGCCTCGATCAGCTCGGCCACACCCTTTTCCGGAATCACCCGGCCCAGAAAGACCACCAGCTTTTCGTCGGCGGGAAGGCCCAGCCGGGCCCGCCAGTCCACCGCGTCCGCAGCATGGGCCAGCGCCCGAACCTCAGCGGGGTCCACCGCGTTGTACAGCTGGCCGGCAGGCTTGATGCCGAAATGCTCCAGCCAGCGGCACACCGCCCGGCTCACACCGAAAAAGCGGGGTCGGCAGGCCTTCAGCCAGACCGCCGCCAGATGCTCATAGCAGGCCCCCGCTGCGTTCAGCAGCGAATTGCCCATGGGAAGATGGCCGGTGGAATGGTCCACCACAATGGCGGGAATGCCCCGCTTTCTGCACTGGCGGGCAGCGTACAGGCTGCTGATGTAAAAGCGGGTGTTGATGACGCAGAAGCCGATGGGCTCGGCCCACAGCCGCTTTGTCAGCGTCCGGAATGCCCGCCCCGGTTTCAGCACCGGAAAGCGGCCGTTCATCAGCGGCCAGACTGGCAGACGGTAGATGCGGATGCCGTGCTCGTCGGTCTCAAACTCCGGCAGGCCGGGCAGGGCACTGGTCACCACGATGGCGCTGTGTCCCGCGGCCACCACCCGACGGGCCAGGTTGAAGGTGTACCGCTCCACCCCGCCCACGGTGGGCAGGTACTGGGCGGAGAAAAAACAGATGGTCACGAAGCGAACCTCCCGTGCACGGCGGGCGTTACGCCCCGCGCTTTTTGTAAACGAACTCCCGCTGGATCTGGAAGCTGATGAAGAACAGGAACACGTCCACGCAGATCTTGATCACCAGCTCGGAGAAGCCGCCGGTCAAGGCGTACAGCAGGCTGACCAGCCCGGCGGAGCAGGCCATCTGCACCACAGCCAGCACAAAGTATTTGCCGGCGGCCATGCCGTGGTGCTCCCGGCTTTTGAACACCAGCTTGTAGTTCAGCAGGTAGTTGTAGGTGGCCGAGATCACCCGGGCAAACACAGTGGCCAGGGTGATGTACAGGGTTCCCTCCACAAAGGGATTCAGCAGCATGCAGAACAGGCTGAACAGCACCAGGTCCACCACGCTGGAGGACAGGGAGGAGAATAAAAACTTGCCGAACACCGCGTAGATGCGGGCGGAATCCCGCAGGGGATTGAAATGGCTGGTCTTGTTTTCCTCGATGTAAACCGTCTCGATGGGCACTTCCACAATGGGCACCCCGGCATCCTTGGTGTCGATGAGCATGTTGGATTCAAACTCGAACCGCTCGCCGCCGGAATGCATCAGGATCTTCATGAAGGAGGTGGGGATGGCCCGCAGGCCGGTCTGGGTGTCGGTGATGGAAAGGCCCACCAGCGCCTTGAACACAAAGCGGGTGCATTTGTTGCCGAAGCTGGAGCGCAGCGGCACATCCTTCTCGTCGAAGTCGCGGCAGCCCAGGATCAGGGCGTCCGGCCGCTCGGTGAGGGCCTTCATCACCTTCAGGATGCACTCGGGGGTATGTTGGCCGTCGGAATCGGCGGTCACGCAGCCGGGGGCGTCCGGCCAGGTGTTCAGGCAGTAGTTGAAGGCGGTCTTGAGCGCGCGCCCCTTGCCCAGATTCACCGCATGGCGCAGCACTGGGCAGCCCCAGCGCTGCTGGGCTTCTTCAAAGAAATGGGCGTAGGCGGGGCCGCTGCCGTCGTCCACCAGAACGATGTTCTGAATGCCCGCCGCGTGCAGCTGCTCCAGCAGGCGGGGCAGCTTTTCATCCGGCTCCAGCGAGGGGATGATCAGAGGAATTTGCTTGTAATCCATAAAATATCGTACTCCTTAACGGATGGCGTATGGCCGTTTACCGGGCCAGAATGGAAAGAAAAGCATTGAGAAGGACCAGAAGGTCCACAAGAGTCACCGCGTAGATCAGGCCGCGGGTGCAGTCGGTCTGCAGCAGCAGCAGCTTGGGCCGGGCCAGCAACAGCAGGCACAGCACCGGCAGGAAATAGCGGCCCTGCAGCCCGTAGATGGTGGTGTAATAGGTGGGGGTCCAGGAGATGCAGCCCAGCACCGCCAGACCGCAGCAGGCAAGCCCGATCAGCAGGCAGAGGGCCTTGGCCCACACCGGCAGCTCAAAGCCGGGCTGCAGCCAGGCCAGAGCCAGCAGGATCATCAAAGCGGCCACCCAGGTCCAGGCGATCTGTACGCCCGGGTCAAAGTAGCTCAGGGTACCGCCGATCAGGGTCTTCACGTAATGGTCGCCGTTTTCCACCACCGAGCGGATGGCCAGCTCCAGGGTATCCAGCGGATGAGAGAGGATATAGGGCAGGGTGTAACAGACGCTGTCGTCCTGCACCGGAGCCTCTTCGGAGGGTTGAGCAGCGGGCTCTTCACTGGTTTGCACCGCGGAAGAGGTGCTTTCCGGCGTGCTCTGGGCCGGCTCGGCAGTGCTTTCCGCTGTCACAGTCACTTCAGAAGAAACGCTGGTGGAGGCCGCGCCCGCTGCCACCTGAGTGTTGCCGCTCATAAAGTCGTTCAGAATCACCTGACCGCCTGCGTTAAAGAAGAAGCACACCAGGCACAGGGCCAGGAATCCGCCCTTGACCGCCTTGGAATAGTGGCCCAGCCGGGCGGCAGGGATCAGAAAGACCAGCAGTGCCAGCGGGAAATATACGATCTTGGAGGGCACGATCAGCAGCCCGGCCAGCGCGGGAAGGATCAATTGCTTCCAGCCGAGCTTCTCCCGGGGGCCGAAGGCCAGGTCCAGCACCAGTGCCGCGAACAACAGGCAGAGTGCCAGCAGATTGGAGTCCCGGCTGTAGGAGGCGGCCAGATGCAGCGTCATTGGCAGCAGGGCCACCGCGGCGAACACCGCCTTGGCCACCGGGGTCCGCTTCACCGCCCAGGCCGAAAGAAACGCGAAGAATACAAGGTTTGTGAGCCTGCCAAGGAACAGGGTGGGGATGAAGCCCAGCCGCAGCAAAAAGCCCGCCAGCACCCCGAGGGCGCTGATCCAGTACATGGTGTAGCTGGAATCCACCTGATACTCGTCGTAGTCCTGGGTGTGGGTAAAGGGGTCGGAGTTGGTGGTAAGCAGATTCTTGGCAATGTGCTGCCAGGTGAATACCGTGGTCTCGCCGTCCTGCACGATCACATCCACATCCGAGGGGCGGCGCAGGCTGCTGTGAATCTGGCTCTGGGCCACCGGCAGATAGGGATTGTAGATGGTGGAGGCCAGAGTGAAGCTCTGGTTGATGTGGAACTGCTCATCCGGCGCGGAGTAGGGGGGCAGCACCATGCTGAACAGAATGCCCAGCGCCAGCACAAAGCAGAAGACCATCCGGTGCAGAGGGCATTTCTGCCCGGTGAACAGCCACCATCCGGCCCCGATGAGGATCAGCACCAGCAGGGCAATGACCCAGTAGAACTTGGTCACGAAGCCGCCGATCTGGGCATAGACGCCCAGAATGGCCAGCATGCCCTCGGTGGGCTGGCCGTTCACGGTCAGCCCCAGGCCCGCCCCGTTGGGGGTGGGGGTGTAGCCGATGAGCAGTCGCCCCTCGCCGATGTAGTGGGCCGTCAGGCTCACCCGGTAGTGGTGCTCGCCCGCCTCGGTCAGCTCCACCGGCCGGGAAAGCCCCAGCGTGGTGTAGTAGGCCTCGGTGGTGTCCAGAATGTTGCTCATGTCGCCCTCGCTGGTGGCCAGCACCTCGCCGGTATCCAGGTCGGTGAGGGTGAGCTCCAGCACGCCTGCGGGGCCCTCATCGCCCGCCTTCTGTACCTTGAAGGCAAAGCCGATGTAAAGCAGGTCCCGGTCACAGACAAAGTCCTGAGTCACGGTGTCGTCAATGAGGGCGAATTCGCTGAACTGGTCGTTGATCATCCAGCTGCGGCTCTTTTCGCCGTTGCCCCGCACATGGGTGAGCCAGACGCAGGCAAAGATGAAAAAGGCCACAGCCAGCAGCACCGCGCCGCCCAAAAGGCGGCGGTGGCGCTTGATTTGGGTGAGAAGTTTTTCCATGGGGAAACCCTTTCCGGTTGAATTATTTACCCGCCTGGCCATAGTAGGCGCCCGGGCCGTGCTTGCGCAGGTAGTGCTTGTCCAGCAGGTAGCCGTCCACCGGCTGCGCGCCCAGCGCAAGGCTGTGGTAGGCCATCATGGCCACCTCCTCCAGAATGATGGCGTGCTCCACTGCGTCGGCGGCATCCCTGCCCCAGGTGAAGGGGCCGTGGGCCTTGACCAGCCCGGCGGGGATGGATTCGTAGCAGTCCGCGCAGGCGGCGGCCAGCACCAGACCGGTGCTGGTCTCGTAGTCGCCCTCAATCTGCTCTTTGGTCAGGGCAGGGGCACAGGGCACCGGGCCGTAGAAGGTGTCGGCATGGGTGGTGCCGAGAGCCGGGATCTCCCGCCCGGCCTGGGCGAAGATGGTGGCCCACCGGCTGTGGGTGTGGACCACGCCGCCGATGTTGGGAAAAGCCCGATACAGCTCCAGATGGGTTTTGGTGTCGGACGAGGGGCGCAGTTCGCCCTCCGCCACGCTTCCGTCCGAAAGACGCACCACCACCATATCCTCCGGGCGCAGGGTATTATAATCCACGCCGGAGGGCTTGATGGCGAAGACACCGGCCTGGCGGTCCACCTGGCTGGCGTTGCCCCAGGTGGCAAGGCAGAGGTTTGCCTTGGGCAGGGCCAGATTGGCGGCCCAGACCGCCTGCTTCAATGCTTCATAC
>NZ_JAGHKE010000087.1:0-10794 GCF_017889395.1 Allofournierella sp.
GTGTCGTTGTAACCGGTGGCGCCGGGGGCGGGAGTGGCCGGGGTGGCAGCGCCGCCGGAGCGGCCGCTCTCGGCATAATCGGTCACGCCGTCATTGTCCGGGCCGTAATCGGTGTCGTTGTAGTCGGTCACGCCGTCGTTGTCCGGGCCGTAGTCGGTGTCGGCATAATCGGTCCAGCCGTAGTTGCTCTCGCCGTCCACCTCCACCGGGCTGGACAGCTGCTGGGCGGCGGTGTAGGTCTGCACCTGCTCCACGATGTCGCTGAGGAAATCATCGGCGGGCAGGCTGGAGCCCCGGGCCACCTCCAGGGTGATCTGGCGGTTCTCGCCCTCCACCTCTTCCACGAAGTAGCCGGCCTCGTTGATGCGTGCCACCAACTCGCCGATCACGGCCTTGCACTCCTTGCCCTCGTAGCCGGTGTAGCCGGTCAGGATCTCCTTGCCGTCCGGGTTGCGGCCCTCCAGGCTGGTGACCATGCCCTTGTCATCGTAGCGCACGGCGATCTCCGGGTTCACCTTCAGATAAATCACGCCCCCCTGGCTCAGGGCCGCGGGCGCGGCGGCGGTGGCGGTGCTCTGGGCGGGCTTGGAGCAGCCGGCCAGCAGGCACACGGCCATGGAAAGCGCCAACCCGGCGCCGAGCAGTGCGGTCAGTTTCTTTCTGGTCATACCATCGTCTCCTTTTTCCTGTGATTTGTTGTTTTATGGTTTCTTCAGCCTTTCTCCTGGCTTCTGACACAGATTACGCAGCCCGTGGGGGCAAAACCGGGGTCGGAAACGAAAAAATTTTTAAAACTTTTTCAATCGTCCCCGTCGTAGCCGGAATCCTGCTCCGGCTGGTCCGGCTGGTCATAGCCGGAATCGCCCTGCTGGGGCGCATCGTAGCCCGAGTCGCCGCCCTGCGGAACCGGGGTGGCGGGCACAGGGGTGGCGGCAGGCGCAGGGGCCGCCGTGGGCGCCGCTGCCTGGCCGGAATCTCCATAGCCGGAATCGCCGGTTTCCGGCGCGG
Source organism: Allofournierella sp. (assembly GCF_017889395.1). Taxonomy (NCBI): domain Bacteria; kingdom Bacillati; phylum Bacillota; class Clostridia; order Eubacteriales; family Oscillospiraceae; genus Allofournierella; species Allofournierella sp. Next base: position 1,009 of record NZ_JAGHKE010000087.1, read on the forward strand.
GAGCCGGGGCGGCGGTGGGCGCTGTGCCGTAGCCGGAATCCCCCTCCTCGCCATAACCCGAGTCGCCGGTCTGGGGCGCGGCGGCGGGAGTGCCAGGGGCCGTGCCGTAAGCAGAATCCCCGTAGCCGGAGTCATTGGGGTTCGGGGCCGGGGCGGCGGTGGGTGCGGGCGCTGCCGTGGGCGCGGCGGTGGCGGCAGGGGCCACCGGGATGCTCACGCTCTGGCCCACCTGCACCGTGACCCGCAGGTTCTGGTATTGCAGGTATTCCTCCAGATGGGTCTGCAGGGCCTGGTTGGTCTGGCGGGTCCAGTCCTCATCCTCCGCCTCCAGGTCGATGGTGATGGCCCCGCCGGGGGCCAAATAGCCCATGTCCACCGCCCGGTCGATCAGCTCGTCGGTCACCTGGTCCAGATGCTTGCCCTTCCAGTCGTAGCCCTCCACCAGAGCCTGACCGTCCGGGTTCACACCCTCCAGCCCACGGGCCACGCTCTGCCGGTCCACATCGATGCGCACCTGGGGGTTGATGGTCAGATACACCGAGGCATAGGGGGTAATGGGCGCGCGCAGCAGCACTGCTGCCATCAGCACCAGGCAGGCGGCCGCCAGCACACCCGGCAGCCAGATCAGCACCCCCTTGCTTTTGGGGGCGCGGGTGCGCATGGGCACGATGTGCTCCACCGTCTGGCCCGGCTCATAGTGAAGGTTGGCCGCCCGCACGAAGCGGCCCTCCTCGTCCAGCAGGATGGCGTAGCTGGGCCTTGTCTCCATCACAAGGTATTTCATGCGGGGCGTTCACCTCCTTGCGGCGCCAGCATCTGGCAGATGTGCCCCCGGATGATCTCGTAGCCGTTGGTGTGGATCAGAAGAAGGGCGGTGATGTATTTGCGGTGCCGTTCCAGCGTTTTGCGGGCCGCGCCGGAGCCCTCGCACAGCCGGGTCAGGGGCAGCTTTCTGGTGCGCAGCAGCTCCTCCAGCAGCTCGGGATGCTCCCGGGCGTAGCGCACCGCCTGCCTGCAGGCCTCCAGCGTGCGCTGCTGGCGGGGGCAGTTTTCGGCCACATCCGAAAGAGCGATGCCGAATTCGGCCATGGTCGCGGTCAGCTCCCGGATCTCCGCCTGGGTGGCCAGCCGTCCCTCGGCGGCGTCCACCGGGTTTTCCGGGTCGGCCAGCCGCTCGCCCAGGGTCTGGCCCTCCTCCGGCCCGGGCTGGTCCAGCCGGGCGTGGGGGGCGTGGCGGCGCTCCCGGCGCTGTTCGTCCCGCACCCGGCTGCGGATCACCAGAGCCGCATACTGCAAAAAGCTGCCCCGGACCCGGCTGTAGCCCCGGATGGCCTCGTGAAAGGCGATCATCCCGATGCTGAAGGCGTCGTCCTGCTCGGTGCACAGGCGGCCCAGCGCCCGGCTGGCCTGGGCCTTGATGAAGGGCTGGTATTGCCGGATCAGTTCGTCGGCGCGCTCCAGGCTGGTTTTGGCCTGAGCCACCTGCTCCAGAATGGCGTGGTCGGTCTGCATAGGGTGGTCGTTCCTTTCCCCGGGCGTGGTATTACAGAATACGAAACGGGCGGCGGCAAAACCGGGGCCGGGCCGCTCATTTTCCGGTTTTTTCCCATCATACCAAGGTCCCGGGGCGCTTGTGGGCCTCCCGGCCTGGTTTTTACCCAGTTTTTCGCTGCTCTTTACCCGGCTTTTACCTTAGGTCAAGCTTCTTTTTCGCCCTGTCAGCCACTTCCCTTCCCCTTAATCGGACGCAGCAAAAAAGGCCCCGCGCCCGGAAGCTTTCCGGGCGCGGGGCCGCTGTTTCTTTTTCTGCGTTTAACCTTTGTTTTAACGAAACCAGTAGCCCACGAAATCGTCCTTCATGACCCGGTAGCCGTTCATCATGCTATGGTACTGGAACTGGCGGATCAGGTTGCCCTCCGCGTCGTACTCGCCGTAGACCTGGGGCACGCCGCTGTTCACCACATAGTTGCCGCCCTCCAGCAGCTGCGCGTTGGACACCACGCTGGAGTAGGGCACATCGAAGGACCAGGCCAGGCTAAAGGTACCCGCGTTCTCGTCCACCAGATAGTAGTAAACGTGGCTCACGATGCTCTCGTCCTCGGTGAGGGCCTGACCCACCGAATCCGGCAGCCTGGGGGTGTATTCGGTGCGGGTGCTGTTGGCCCAGTAGTTGTTGTCGAACATGCGCAGATAGTACTGACCCTCGGGCAGGCTGTCATCGTAGATCACGGTCACGTCATGCTGGCCGTACTGGGGGGTGAAGTCGCCCTGCTGGGTCAGGCTGTGCTGGGCAAACTCGGTGCCCTCCCAGAAGGCATCGTCGCCGATCATCCAGTCGATGGCGGGCTCCTCGTGCACGTTCTTCACCTTGAGGATGGTGGAGGTCTCACGGGAGCTGACCACCACCGCGTCCTCCTCGGCCAGATACTGCACCGAGTTCAGGTGCAGCCAGTCCCACAGGCCGGCCTGCCAGAAGAAGGAGCTGTTGGCCGCCACCTTTTCGGTGGTCACAAAATAACTGTTCATCAGGGCGCTGAAATCCACCAGCAGGGTCACCTCGCCGGACTCCATGTTGATGGAGATCAGCTGGTCCTCCACGGTCTCGCCCTCGGTGTTGGTGGCCAGGGCCACCAGCTCGCCGTCCGGGCCCCAGTTGAAGTCGTGATGCAGCTCGAAGCGGCCCAGGTCATACACCTGCAGCACCTGACCGATGCGGCTGATGCGGGCGATTTTATTACTGCCCACGCAGGCCAGGATCTGGTCGCCCAGGCTGAGGATGCGGTCGGAGTGGTAGCCGTCCAGCAGCATCTCGTAGCGCAGGATGCCGTTGTTGTCAAAGAAGAAGGTGTAGCCGTAGTAGTCGCTCAGGCCCATGGCGTAGAACAGGCCCTCGCTCATCTCGGCGGTGCTGTCGCCCTCGGTGGCCTCCAGCCGGTTGGCGTGGCCGGAGGTGGTCTCGGGCATCTGGATGGTGAAGGGGAAGCTCTGCTTTACCTCGCCCTGCCTGTTCACCGCCTCCAGCGTCACCTCATTTTCCAGCCCGGGCACAAGGCCGATGAGCAGAAATTCCTGCACCTTGCCGAATTCCTGGGCGGAGTTGGCGGTGGCGGTGTAGGCCGGGATGCTCTCGTCCTCGGTGGTGACGGTATAGCGGATCTGGCAGTTGGTATCGGTATTAAAATACAGATACAGGCCGTTGGACCCGGTGCCGAAGGGATTCAGCACCGCCAGCGGGGCCTCCATGGTGAACTCGCCCCCGGCCATCATGGTCATCAGGCTCTGGGCCAGGCGCTGCTGCACCTCTTCGTTGTAGTAAGTAAAGCCCTCCTGCTCGTACTCGCCGGGCAAAATCTGGGCCACCTCGATGCTGGCCTCCACCGGCTGGCGGTACATCTGCACATTGATCTCGTCGTCGGTGAAGGTGTAGGTGCCGGTCTCGACCTCCCATTTGTCCCGGGTGCGCTTTTCGCCGCCCACCAGATACTTGGAGACCACCAGCACGCCGGCGAGAACCACCGCGGCCAGCACGACCAGAACGGCCACTCCCACAAGGATCTTCTTTTTCATGGTGCAATCCTCTTTCTCATTTTTTCATTCTGTTTTATTCCTGTTTCGCGGCGCTCCCCCCTCCGGGGCAGCCGCGCAGATATTATACAGCGTTTGTCGCCTTCTGTGGGGGCTTTTTTTCGGTTTTCATCGGTTTTTCAAAATTTTTTGCTCATTCTTCATCTTCCCATGACCAAAACGACAAAAAGGCCCTCTTTCCGAGCCGGAAAGAGGGCCTTTCGCATCCGAATATTCTTCACCGCACACCGCTTGCCGCCGGGGCGGGGCTGGGCGCTTCGGTCTGGCCGGCCGCCACCGCCCGCTCCAGCCGCTGGAAGTTCGCCGCCAGCACCCGGTCGTCGTGGTAGTTGGTGTCGCCGGTCATCACGAGAAAGCGCACCGGGTCGTCCATCTGGGGCAGCAGCCACACCGCCAGCCGCAGCCCCTTGCAGAACAGCTCGTCAAAGCTGTCGGTGAACAGGCGCTGGGGCTTCCAGGGGTCCCGCCAGGGGGCATGGGCCAGATTCATGGGGTCCGGCATGCTGCTGGGACCGTCGGTGATGAACTTGGCCGACAGCAGCGGGAACTTCATCACCTTGTTTTCAAATTTTTCCACCATCTGCCGCCGCTGGGCATTCGGGTCGTGCAGCAGGCTGGACTCCAGCGAGGCCATCACCATGGCCCGGCGCACGAAGGCCGGCCGGAAGGGCGAGCGCACCGGGAACAGATCGCCCAGTGTGCCCTGCAGAACCCGTGCCAGATACTTGCTCACCAGCTGGCTTTCCGCCTCATTCAGCCGGAACACCTGCTCCTGGCGCAGCCGGGTGTAGCTGTAGCCGCACTGGGCCATGTACCAGGCGTCGATGTCGCTTTCCAGCGCGGCGTGGCGGCCGTAGTAGCGGGCGCTCTTGTGGGCCGGGTCGTAGCCGGTGCGGGCGTACACAAAGGTGTGGCACACGCTGTCGCACACATAGTGGCAGTAGGCCCCCGCCAGATAGGCAAGGCAGACCTCCCGCTCGGGCCCTGACTCGGGCAGGCAGGCGAACATCTGCAGAAACAGCGCCTTGATGCGGTGGTTGTGCAGATAGGCCCCCAGGTTCCGGTGGTTGGAAAAGGCCAGCCGCAAAAAGTTATAAGTAAACAGGTCCGGCCCCTGGCACCCCAGGAAAAAGGCCCGGGAATGCCGCTGAGCGGCCCGCTTGGCCCCGCAGTCCGGCAGACGGGCCAGGGTGCGGGCGCCGAACACACAATGGGTCACAAGGCCCGGCATACGCATTGCCTCCTTTGCTGTGAAGAAAAGCCGCCTTGCGGCGGATGAAACCGCGTTCCGGGCACCCCGGGCAGAACACCCCCGGTGCCCTTATATTTTTATTGTATCACATTTGCCGGGGCTCGGAGCAGCTTTGCCAATTCTTTTCAGGTTTTTTGCCTGCCTGGTTCCGCTTTTCCTCCTCTTTCGATTTCTTTGCCGTTTTTTTACCTGCGAAACGCAAAAAAGCGCATACCGCCCAGATTTTGCGGCCGGAAGGGGGCGTATTTCGTTAAAAGAGTAACAAGAAAAAACTTGCGTATCCGGCCTGTTTTGATTATAATAAAGGCAGGTATGACAAGGCGGTCATTTGTGCATCCCGCACAAGCGGCCGTTCCCTTTGGGATACTTTCAAAAATGAGAGGAGAAAGAACAATGGGCTTAGGTAAAAAAACCGTTGAGGAACTGGACGTTAAGGGCAAGCGCGTTCTGGTGCGCTGCGATTTCAACGTTCCCATGAAGGAGGGCGTTATCACCAACGATAACCGCATCGTTGCCGCCCTGCCCACCATCAAGAAGCTGATCGAGAACGGCGGCAAGGTGATCCTGTGCAGCCATCTGGGCAAGCCCAAGAACGGCCCCGAAGAGAAGTTCAGCCTGGCTCCCGTAGCCGTGCGTCTGGGCGAGCTGCTGGGCAAGAACGTTGTGTTCGCCAATGACGACACCGTTGTGGGCGAGCAGGCCAAGGCCGCTGTTGCCGCTATGAACGACGGCGACGTGGTTCTGCTGCAGAACACCCGCTTCCGCAAGGAGGAGACCAAGAACCTGCCCGAGTTCAGCGAAGAGCTGGCCAGCCTGGCTGACTGCTACGTGAACGACGCCTTCGGCTCCGCTCACCGCGCCCACTGCTCCACCGCCGGCGTGACCGACTACATCAAGGACACCGCTGTTGGCTACCTGATGGAGAAGGAGATCCGCTACCTGGGCAACGCCGTGAACGATCCCGTTCGTCCCTTCACCGCCATCCTGGGCGGCGCCAAGGTTGCCGACAAGCTGAATGTTATCAGCAACCTGCTGGAGAAGGTGGACACCCTGATCATCGGCGGCGGCATGGCCTACACCTTCCTGGCCGCCAAGGGCTACGAGGTTGGCACCAGCCTGGTGGACACCGAGAAGCTGGACTACTGCAAGGACATGATGAAGAAGGCCGAGGAGAAGGGCGTAAAGCTGCTGCTGCCTGTTGACACCGCTGTGGCCGCTTCCTTCCCCGATCCCATCGACGCTCCCATCGAGGTTCAGATGGTTGCTGCCGACGCTATGCCCGCCGGCATGATGGGCCTGGACATCGGACCCGAGACCGAGAAGCTGTTTGCTGACGCCGTGAAGGCCAGCAAGACCGTTGTATGGAACGGCCCCATGGGCGTGTTCGAGAACCCCACCCTGGCTGCCGGCACCCTGGCCGTTGCCAAGGCCATGGCCGAGTCCGACGCCACCACCGTGATCGGCGGCGGTGACAGCGCTGCTGCCGTAATGCAGCTGGGCTTCGCCGACAAGATGACCCACATCTCCACCGGCGGCGGTGCTTCTCTGGAGTACCTGGAGGGCAAGGAGCTGCCCGGCATCGCCTGCATCCAGAACGCCTGATCCTTTGAAAAAAAGCCTCAGTCGCCCCCCCTTGTGCCGGGCGGCTGGGGCCTTTTCCAGTGTGTTACAGAATTCATAAAGTGAGGGTATTTTATCATGGATAAAGCAAACCGCAAGGCCATCATCGCCGGTAACTGGAAGATGAACAAGACCGCCACCGAGGCTGTTGAGCTGATCGACGCTCTGATCCCCGCCGTGAAGGATGCCGACTGCGAGGTCGTGATCTGCACCCCCTTCACCACCCTGGTCACCGCTGTGGAGAAGACCAAGGGCACCAACATTCATGTGGGCGCCGAGAACGTGCACTTCGAGAAGAGCGGCGCGTTCACCGGCGAGATCAGCGCCGACATGCTGGTCGACCTGGGCGTTGAGTACGTGATCACCGGCCACTCCGAGCGCCGTCAGTACTTCGCTGAGACCGACGAGACCGTGAACAAGCGCACCCTGGCTGCTCTGAACGCCGGCCTGAAGGTGCTGGTATGCGTGGGCGAGAACCTGACCCAGCGCGAGCAGGGCGTGACCGAGGAGCTGGTCCGCATGCAGACCAAGATCGCCCTGAACGGCGTGAGTGCCGAGCAGATGGCCAATGTGGTCATCGCTTACGAGCCCGTTTGGGCCATCGGCACCGGCAAGACTGCCACCAGCGACCAGGCTCAGGAAGTCTGCGCTGCCATCCGCAAGGTGCTGGGCGAGCTGTACGGCGAGGCTGTTGCCAAGGCTACCACCGTTCAGTACGGCGGCAGCATGAACGCCGGCAACGCTGAAGAGCTGCTGGGCAAGCCTGATGTTGATGGCGGCCTGATCGGCGGCGCTTCCCTGAAGGCCGACGCCTTTGCCACCATCGTGGCTGCTGCCAGCAAGTAAGCTTTTTGTTATAACGCGCCGTCTTTGGGGCGGCGCGTTTTTTACAGTTTTGATAAGGAGTAATCCATTATGTCTAAGAAACCCCTGATGCTCTGCATTCTGGACGGCTTCGGCTGGGTGCCCAACAAGACCGAGGGCAACGCCATCGTCGCCGCCAAAACCCCCAACCTGGACAAGCTGTTCGCCACCTGCCCCTACACCACCATCGGTGCCTCCGGCATGGACGTGGGCCTGCCCGACGGCCAGATGGGCAACAGCGAGGTTGGCCACACCAACATCGGTGCCGGTCGCATCGTGTACCAGGAGCTGACCCGCATCACCAAGGCCATCCAGGACGGTTCCATCCGCTCCAACGAGGCCATTGTGAACGCCATGAAGGCTGCCATCGAAAACGGCAAGGCCATCCACATGATGGGCCTGCTGTCTGCCGGCGGCGTTCACAGCCACATCCAGCACCTGTTCGGCCTGCTGGACATGGCCAAGGACATGGGCGCCAAGGAGATCTACGTGCACGCCATCATGGACGGCCGTGACGTTCCCCCCGATTCCGGCAAGGGCTACATCGACGAGCTGCAGGCCAAGCTGGACGAGCTGGGCGTGGGCAAGATCGCTTCCATCTCCGGCCGTTACTACGCCATGGACCGCGACAACCGCTGGGACCGCGTGGAGAAAGCCTACGCTGCCTTCGTATACGGCGAGGGCGTGAAGGGCACCCCCGCTGAGGTGATGGCAAACAGCTACGCCGAGGGCGTGACCGACGAGTTCGTGGTACCCGCCGTGACCTGCGAGGGCGGCCGCGTATCCGAGGGCGACACCGTGATCTTCTTCAACTTCCGCCCCGACCGTGCCCGTGAGATCACTCGCACCTTCGTGGACGACGCGTTCAACGGCTTCGAGCGCAAGAACGGCCGTTTTGCCGTGAACTATGTTTGCTTCACCCAGTACGACGCCACCATGCCCAACGTGGACGTTGCCTTCAAGCCCCAGAGCCTGACCAACGTGATGGGCGAGTACCTGGCCAAGTGCGGCAAGACCCAGCTGCGCATCGCCGAGACCGAGAAGTACGCTCACGTGACCTTCTTCTTCAACGGCGGCGTGGAAGCCCCCTTCGAGGGCGAGGATCGCGCCCTGATCGCCAGCCCCAAGGTTGCCACCTACGACCTGCAGCCCGAGATGAGCGCCTTCGAGGTTGCCGACGAGTGCGTCAAGCGCATCGAGAGCGGCAAGTACGATGTGATCATCCTGAACTTCGCCAACTGCGACATGGTTGGCCACACCGGCATCTTCGAGGCCGCTGTGAAGGCCGTTGAGGCTGTGGACACCTGCGCCGGCAAGGTGATCGACGCGGTTCTGGCCGCCGGTGGTCAGGTTCTGCTGACTGCTGACCACGGCAACGCCGACCAGATGCGCGAGCCCGACGGCGCTCCCTTCACCGCTCACACCACCAACCCGGTTCCCTTCCTGGTGGCCGGCGCCGGCGATGTGAAGCTGCGCGAGGGCGGCGTTCTGGCCGACATCGCTCCCACCATGCTCAAGCTGATGGGCCTGGCTCAGCCGGAAGAGATGACCGGCAAGAGCATCATCGAGTAATTTCCCGGTTTTTCTGCCCCCGGCCTTTGGCCGGGGGCTTTTTTCACAGTTTTTTCAACGTTTTGTGCGAGACAAACTCCCCCTTGACGGTGTATGATTAAAATGATATAATAACGTAATTTTCGCGTTATTAACCCACCCGTAAGGAGGGATTTTCACATGAACAAGCACCGTTTTCTGCGCGCGGGCGCAGCCTTCACCGCCGCTGTGATGCTGGCGGGCACTCTGGTCTTTGCCCAGGACGAGGTGACCGAGGAGGATATCAAGGACCTGCAGAACAAGGTGGAGCAGGCCCAGGACCAGGCCCAGCAGGCTGCCCAGGATGTGCAGGACGACATGGATGCCAAGGCCCAGGCCGAGCTGCAGGCCCAGATGCTTTTAAATCAGATCAACAGCCTGAGCGATGCCCAGGCGGATATCCAGGACCAGATCGCCCAGTGTGAGGAGCAGATCACCGCCACCCAGCAAAGCTACGACCAGACCATGGAGGAATACAAGGCCCAACTGCAGGCCATGCAGAAGCTGGGCGATTCCGGCGGGGTGTCGCTGCTGCTGCAGGCCAACAGCCTGTATCAGCTGCTCACCTTCTCCTCCAATCTGCAGCAGCTGAGCAGCTACACCGACGGCCTGCTCACCGAGCTGCAGACCCAGAAGCAGGCTCTGGAGGAGCTGACAAGCGAGCTGGAGGGCAAGCGCACCACCGCCGCCGAAAACCAGCAGCAGCTGGAAGAGACCCGCAAGGAATACCAGGCTCAGGTGCAGAAGCTGGACAGCCAGATCTCCGCGGGCACCGCCGAGCAGATCGCCTACGAGGCGGAGTACGAGATGCGCAAGGAGGAGCTGCAGGCCGCCGAGGCCCAGCTGGAGCAGCAGATCGCCGACGCGCTGGCCAA
>NZ_JAGHKE010000088.1:0-10786 GCF_017889395.1 Allofournierella sp.
TCCAACGGCACCGAGGACCAGTTCCTCACCAGCGACACCGCCCGTGTGATGATCGCAGTGGTGAGTCTGGCCAACCTGGTGGGCACCGTGATGGTCTGGCTGGCCTGCCTGCGGCTGTGCCGCGGCGAAAAGATCTGTGCGCTGCAACCCTCCCCGGAGCCTGCCATCACCGCGCCCGCACCCCAGCCCCGCTGGACCCGGCCGGAGCTGCTCTGGCTGCTGGCGGGTACCCTTCTGGTGGGGGTGGTGAGCCTGACCAATCTGGGCGACTTCACCGCGCCTCAGAACCCGGAGGTGGTGCAGGGGACCAGGACCTACACCGTACAGGTGGAGGGCGAGGCCTCCAGCCTGTGGATTTACCCGGAGATCAACTGGAGCGGTCAGCTCACCGTGACCGACAGCCGGGGCACCGAGCTGGTGAACCAGGCGCTGGACTACGGCAACGTGTTCCATTGGCTGTCCCTGCCGGTTACCGACAGCGAGACCTACACCATCACCCTCACCGATGCCAGCCTGATGGAGCTGGCCTTCAAGAACGACGCGGGCGAATGCCTGGCCGTGACCGGCGAGAGCGGGGCCCTGTTCGACGAGCAGAATCTGGTGCCGGACACCATCAGCTACAAAAACAGCATGTATTTTGACGAGATCTACCACGGCCGCACTGCCTACGAGCATCTGCATGGTATGCCGGTGTACGAGACCACCCACCCGCCGCTGGGCAAGGTGTTCATCATGCTGGGCATCGCGGTGTTCGGCATGACCGGCTTCGGCTGGCGTGTGGCGGGCGCGCTGTTCGGCATTGCTCTGGTGCCGGTGCTGTATCTCTTTGTGCGGCGGCTTACCCGGTCGCCCCGGTGGGCGGGCTTTGCGGCCCTTCTGGCCGGGCTGGATTTGATGCGCTATGCCCAGAGCCGGATTGCCACCATCGATATCTACGGCACCTTCTTTATCCTGCTGGGGGCCTATTTCATGCTCTGGTACTGCCAGAGCGTGCTGACCAAAGGTGTGGATAACAGTATCCTGCCCATGGCCCTGGCTGGTGTTTCCTTCGGCCTGGGCGCGGCCAGCAAGTGGACCGGCATCTATGCCGGGGCCGGGCTGGCGGTGTTGTATTTCGGGGTGCTGTGGGCCCGCTGGCGGCAGAAGAAGCCGGGCTTCAGCAGGGAACTGGCCATTGCCCTGATGGGCGGTGTGCTCTTCTTCGTGCTGATTCCGCTGATGATTTACGTGCTGGCTTATCTGCCCTACTGGTGGCGGGAAGGCGGCTTCAGCCTGGGCGAGTGGTGGCAGTGTCAGCTGACCATGTTCAACTACCACAGTCAGCTCAAGAGCACCCATCCCTATGAATCCAACTGGTATACCTGGACCTTGTTATTACGCCCTGTATGGTATTATTCTGCCAGCGGGCTGCCTGCAGGGATGCGGGGGACCATTGCAGGCATGGGTAATCCCATCGTATGGTGGGCAGCGCTGGCCGGGCTGTGCACGTTGGTCTGGCGGCAGATCAGCGGGCGGGCATGCCGGGCGCAGGGAAGTGTGCTGGTGCTGTATCTGGCGCAGCTGCTGCCCTGGGTACTGGTGACCCGGTGCACCTTCCTGTACCATTATTTCCCCAGCCTGTGGTTTGCGGTGGCGGGGCTTGCCGTGATGCTGTCCAAGCTGGACCATGACCGGCCGCAGCTTGCGCGGAGAATCGCCCTGTGCGTTCTGATTGCGGCGGCAGCGGTGTTCCTCTGGTTCTACCCGGCGGTGACCGGCATCTCGGTATCCGAAAGCTGGATTGCCTCCGCCCGCTGGCTCCCCTCCTGGTTTTTTTAACGACTCGACCGGTAACTGAGTGCGGGACGTTTACGGATACGCACCGGATTTTCCTCAGCGAAATACGCAAACTGCCTTTTTGATGGACTCGACCGTTAGCGGGGTGCGGTACACTTACGGGTACGCACCGGATTTTCCTCAGCAACGTACGCTAACCCCCATTTTTGGCGGACTCGACCGGCAGCGGGGGGGCGGTACGCTTACGGGTACGTGAACAGCCATTTATGGACTCGACCGGGGCAGGCTGATTGCAGTGTAGTTTACCCGGATTTTCGTCGAAAAGCCCGGATAAACCTTTGTTTTGACCCTGGAAAGCCCGGTTCCTCCTGTGCTATCATATAAACTGGAACAAATAGAAAACCGACGGCGTATGGCTTTTATTTTGCCATGCGCCGCCGGTTTTTTTCTGCCCGTTTGTTCCCGGAAATTTCAACAGAACCAAAGGAGGAAAACACCCATGCGCTCCATGCCGAAAACCCTGTGCCCGCTGCGTCACTTCCATGTTACGAATTTGAAAGATGGAAACGACAGTTTCGAGCCTTCCATGCACCGGATGCAGCATTTGAAAGTGACGAAACCGGAAGAGCAATATAAGATACCCAAAAAGATATCCAAGAAGATACACACACACAAAGAAGCACCCCGCCCAAAAAGGCGAGGTGCAGTTGCGCGAGTTTTAAACACTAAAAGTAATTTTTGTTTTTAATTCAATGAACTGGATTGCAATCTTGGCGGGGAAGAAAGGGATTTTGTTTCAAACCCTTGGAACACGGCAAAGAACCGGTCGAGTCCGTCAAGGGCAGTTGGCATCCTTTCGCGGAGACTTACCCGGTATATATCGGGTACCGCACCCCGCCAACGGTCGGGTCCGCCAAATGGGTGCTGGCGTACGTTGCTGAGGAAAATCCGGTGCGTATCCAGAAGCGTACCGCACCCCGTTACCGGTCGAGTCCGCTAAAAAGAAGATTTGATTACTTTGAGGCGGGAGAAATCTTCCCGTTCTTTTTCTTCCAACACTTCGGTGATGTACTTGATGTTGGAATTGAACTGCGGAATCATGATGTTGCTCAGGGCGTTGGCCCGCTTCTGGGTCTTCTGAATGGCCTGTGCCAAGCGGTATACGCTGCTCTCCACCTCGGCCAGCTCCACCGTGAGCCGCTTCACCTGGCAGAACTTGCGGTATGCCTCGTCCAGCTGGCTGTTGGTCCCGCCCAGACCGTAATACAGGCTCTGGGGCGCGGTCTCCTCCAGCTTTACCATGGGCAGCTCCACGCCCATCACGCTTCGCCAGTCCAGCGAAAGCCCGTTTTCCACCGGTACCGTGTGAGCAAAGCTCGATACCACGCCCAGCGTCACATTGGCCAGCTGCAGGGCAGCGTATGCCTCCGCATAGGCCGCGGCGATCTGGTCCTGAATGGCGGCGGCCCGGTCGATGAGCTGCATCATCTCGCGTACCAGAATGTTGCGCTTGCGGTCCATCAGTTCGTAGCCCTGGCTGGCCAGCGCAAGGCTCTTCTGCTGTGCCATCAGATTGCTTTTTGTGGGGAATATCTGCTGCGCCAAAACAAGGCCTCCTTTCTGGGTGTATCTGCCCGGTTACTCGGCGTCGTTGTGGAAAGCCCGGCGCACCCCCAGCTCCCGCTGCTTGGGGTCGGTTTTGGGCTTGTAGTAGTGGTCCAGCAATACCTGGTCCACACGGTCCAGCTCCTCTTTGGGCAGCATGCTCAGCAGCTCCCAGCCAAGATCCAGCGTCTCCTCGATGGTCCGGCTGGTGTTGCCCTGACCCACGAACTTTTCCTCAAAGGCGCGGCCGAACTCCATCACCCGCTTGTCGCTGGGCGAAAGCTCTTCCTCACCGATGACGCTGGCCAGCGCCTTTGCGTCCTGTACTCGGGCATAGGTGGCGAACAGCTGGTTGGCCAGCGGGTTGTGGTCCTCGCGGGTGTAGCCCTTGCCGATGCCGTCCTTCATCAGACGGGACAGGCTGGGCAGCACGCTGATGGGCGGATACACGCCGGTGGCGTCCAGATTGCGGTCCAGCACGATCTGGCCCTCGGTGATGTATCCGGTCAGGTCCGGAATGGGATGGGTGATGTCGTCGTTGGGCATGGTCAGAATGGGGATCTGGGTCACGGAACCCTTCTTGCCCTTCACGATGCCCGCCCGCTCGTACAGGCTGGCCAGATCGGAATACAGGTAGCCGGGGTAGCCCTTACGGCCGGGAATCTCGCCCTTGGAGGAGGAGAACTCCCGCAGGGCCTCACAGTAGCTGGTCATGTCGGTGAGGATGACCAGAATGTTCTTGCCCAGATCAAAGGCTAGATACTCGGCGATGGTCAGCGCCGCCTTGGGTGTGATGATGCGTTCCACGATGGGGTCGCCCGCCAGATTCAGCAGCATGACCACCCGGTCCATTACGTTGGCGGCCTCGAAGGAGCTCTTGAAATAATCCGCCACGTCGTTCTTCACGCCCATGGCCGCGAACACGATGGCGAAATCCTCGCCGTCGGATACGTTTGCCTGCTTTACGATCTGCACCGCCAGCTCGTTGTGGCGCATGCCGGACCCGGAAAAGATGGGCAGCTTCTGGCCGCGGATCAGGGTGGTCAGCGCGTCAATGGCGGAAATGCCGGTGCAGATGTAGTTGCGGGGATAGACCCGGCTCACCGGGTTGATGGGCGCGCCATTCACATCCCGGCGGCATTCCGGGTAGATGGCGCCCAGGCCGTCGATGGGGCGGCCCAGACCGTCCAGCGTGCGGCCCAGCAGCTCCGGGCTCAGGTCCACCTGCATGGGATGGCCGGTCAGGGTGGTGCGGGTGTTGGAAAGCGAAAATCCGGTGGTTCCCTCGAACACCTGAATCACGCATTTCTCGCCCTCGATCATCACGATGCGGCCGATGCGCTGGCTGCCGTCGTCAAGGCGCAGCACCACCATCTCGTCGTAGCTGGCGTTTTTCACCCCATCCAGAATCACCAGCGAGCCGTTGATCTGGCTGAGGCCAACATACTCTAAGAGCATGGTACAAATCTCTCCTTTCCGGCGCCGGTCACGGGCGCATGAGTTCGCCGATCTTCTGGTCGATCTCGGCGGTATAATCGTCGAAAAGCTCCAGGTGGTCGTTGGGGATGTCGTACTTCATCTTGACCAGCTTGTCGAACAAACCGGTGCGCAACACCCGGCTCATGGGCACCTGCTTTGCCACCAGCACCTGGCTCTTTTCGTACAGATGCAGGATCACCCGCATCATCTTCAGCTGCTTTTCCAGGCTCACGTAGGTGTCCTGGTCGTGGAAGAAGTTCTGCTGCAAAAAGCCCACGCGGATGACGCGGGCGATCTCGATGATCAGCTTCTGGTCGTCCGGCAGCACGTCGGAGCCGATCAGCTTCACGATCTCCATCAGGCTGGTCTCCTGCAAAAGCAGACCGGCAATGCGCTCCCGGCACTGCATGAAGTCCGGGCCTACGTTGTCGTAGTACCAGGGGGACAGATCCCCCAGATACTCGCTGTAGCTGGTGTTCCAGTTGATGGCCGGGTAATGGCGGGCGTAGGCCAGGGCCTTGTCCAGCGCCCAGAAGCAGCGGGTGAACCGCTTGGTGTTCTGGGTGACCGGCTCCGAGAAGTCGGAGCCCTGGGGGCTGACCGCGCCGATTACGGTGACAGAGCCCTCCTGGCCGCACAGCGCCTGAGCATAGCCCGCGCGCTCGTAGAACTGGGCCAGACGGCTGGGCAGGTAGGCGGGGTAGCCCTCGTCGGCGGGCATTTCCTCCAGACGGCCGCTGATCTCGCGCAGGGCCTCGGCCCAGCGGGAGGTGGAGTCCGCCATCATGGCGGCATGGTAGCCCATGTCCCGGTAGTATTCCGCCAGCGTGATGCCGGTGTAGATGGACGCCTCGCGGGCGGCCACCGGCATGTTGGAGGTGTTGGCGATCAGCACGGTGCGGTCGGTCAGCGGGCGGCCGGTCTTGGGGTCGATCAGCTCGCTGAATTCGGTCAGCGCCTGGGTCATCTCGTTGCCGCGTTCGCCGCAGCCCACGTAGATGATGATGTCTGCGTCACACCATTTGGCCAGCTGGTGCTGGGTCATGGTCTTGCCGGTGCCGAAGCCGCCGGGAATGGCCGCCGCGCCGCCTTTGGCGATGGGGAACATGGTGTCCACCACGCGCATGCCGGTGATCAGCGGCCGCTGAGCGGGCATCCGGCGGGAGACAGGGCGGGGGATTCGGATGGGCCATTTCTGGCACCGGGTCAGTACCCGCTCGTTGCCCCGGTCGTCGGTGAGCTTGACCACCGTGTCGTTCACGGTGTAGCTGCCGTTTTCGGCCACCCAGGTCACGGTGCCGGACACATTGGGCGGCACCATGCACCGGTGCTCGATGGCGGGGGTCTCGGGGCAGGTGGCGTAAATCTGGCCGGGGGTGAGCCGGTCGCCGGGCTTTGCCAGCACGGTCACGTCCCAGCGGGCGGTCTCGTCCAGCGCGGGAGCGGAGCAGCCGCGGCCGATGAAGGCACCGCTCAGTTCTTCCAGAGCGGGCAGCGGGCGCTGGATGCCGTCGTAGATGTTGCGCAGGATGCCGGGGCCCAGGGTCACGGCCAGCGCGCCGCCGGTGGAATACACCGGCTCGCCGGGGGCAAGGCCGCCGGTCTCCTCGTATACCTGGATGGTGGCGGCGTCCTCGCTCAGGCGGATCACCTCGCCCACCAGCCTCGCCTCGCCCACATACACCATCTCCATCATGGAAAACCCGGTTTTGCCCCGCACGGTCACAACCGGGCCGTTGATGCTATAGATGCGATTTTCTGCCAATTCCCTTCACCTCACAACTGTTCCAGCGCGATGGACATGCCGCAGGAGCGCAAAAACCAGTCCTTCTGGTTCTCCATGCGCATGTCCAGCGTGTCGTCCGCCTCGGTGCTGCCCGCGCGGGCGCGCAGCCCGCCCAGACGGATGGTGCCGTCTGCCTCCACGGTGCAGCCGGCGGGCAGGTTCTGCCGGGCCAGCTCCAGGTCCTGGGGCCGGGCGAAGAACTGGGCGGTGTCGCACCGCAGCAGTGTCAGCAGCCCGGCGGCGTTCTGCTTCAGAAACGGCCCGTAGTCCGGGCTGCTCACGAAGGCTTCGATCTCTTTTTCGCAGGCCGAGAACACCTCGTCCGCGATCTGGCCCCGGCGGCGGGCAAGCTCCGCCCCGGCGTCCAGCACGCTCTGCGAAAGCAGCCGGTTGGCGTTTTCGGTGGCGCGCTGGGTCTCGTATTCCTCCATGCGGGCGGCCTTTTTCTCCGCTTCGGTCCGCTTCTTTTCCAGCTCGGCGGCGGTTTCGGCGTCAATGGCCTTCACGATCTCGCTGCGCCGGTGCTCGGCGTCCCGCTGGATGGCCTGCAGAAACTGCGCGGCCCGCTCGTTTTCGTCGATCATGGCTTACACCTCTTTTGGTTGGTTTGCGGTCATCGGGTTAAATTTTTACGCCGATGGCCTCCCGCACATAGCGGGTGATGCGATCCTTGCCCAAAGCCGAGCCGTGCCGGTCCGGAATGGCCAGGATCAGCGGGGCGTCCGGGGCTTGCTTTGCCTCGTTCACGATGGTCTCGAAATCATCGGCAATCTTTTCCGTCACCAGGATCATGCCCACGTCCGGCTGGGCCAACGCATAGTCCAGGGCGGCGGTCACTTCGTCGGCCTGGTGGGCCACCACGCCCTCGATGCCCGCCAGCCGCATGCCGGTCTGGGTATCGGTATTGTCGCTGATCAGATAAAACCGCATGGTCTGCCCTCCCTTCGCTTTGAAGCCGCCGGGTCAGACCAGCTTGTTCAGGATCAGGATGGAGATAACCACGCCGTACAGCGCGATGGACTCACCCAGAGCAACGAAGATCAGGCTCTTACCGAAGCTCTTGGGATCCTCGCTGGCGGCGGCGATGGCGGCGGGAGCGCCCGCGGCAACGGCCAGGCCGCCGCCGATGCCGGCAAGACCGGTAACCAGCGCGGCAGCCAGCAGGCCAAGGCCCATGCTCTCGTTGCTGGCGGCCTTCTCGGCGGCGGTCATCACGGCGGTGGTGGCGGCAGCGTCCTCAGCGCTGACTGCGAAGGCGAAGCAGCCGGCGATCAGCATCACAACCAGAAAGCAGCTCAGGTTGATGGCCAGGGTGCGCTTGACGGGCATACCGGCGGCGGAGCGCTTGGCCAGCCAGGCGGCGCAGCCCATGATCAGGGCCAGGGGCAGCAAAACGAGCAGAGCAGTGATTACGGGATTCATAGATCATTACCTCCAAATAACTATCTCAAAGGCGGCGGACGGTCAGCCCTGCTGCGCCTTCTTGGTCAGGTCCACGCCCCGGAAGGGGTGGCCGCCGCCCTCGTAGCAGCGGCTGAACATTTCGTAAAATTCAAGGCGCAGGCCCTGAATGCCGGAGAGCAGGCCCTCCAGTGCGATGATGAGGGCGTTGCCCAGCACCACCACGATCATGTTGGGCGGGTCGCCCGCCAGGCTGAAGATGGCCATCATCATGGCCGCGTGCACGAAGACGAAGGCGCCCACGCGCAAAAAGGATACCGTATTGCTGAAATAGCTCAGCACGTATTCCAGCAGTTCAAAGATGTTCTGCATGCAGTAGTCGGCCCAGCTTTCCGGCTTCCAGTGGGGATGATGGTCCACCAGACCGATGAGCACCTCCTGGAAGAAAAGCACCACAAGGCCCGCCACCAGAATGGCCAGCGCCACGCTGCTTGGCAGGAAGACGGGGCCCTTCATGAAGCCGCTCACCAGCGAAACACCGGCGGCGTACACCAGCATACCCACCAGGCCGTTGTTGGAGAAGATAGCCTCGCCCCAGTGCTTTTTGCGTACCGCTGCGTACACGTGCAGCAACATGGCCAGGAACACCATGGCCACGCCGATGAAGATGGCGCAGATCAGAATGGGGTTGATGGCGGCGGTGTCCAGCACCGAATGGGGAGCGCCGGGCCACCAGCTGATGGGCTTGCCGCTCCAGCCGAGGGCCTCATACACCGGGTTCAGCGCTTCCTCAAAGCCGAACACCGAGCCGAACAGAAAACCGAACACCATGCTGGAGATGCCGCAGGGCACCACCAGCCGGGCCAGACCGATCTTTTTCCACTTCCAAAGGACAAAGCCGCCGATGGCCAGCACCGCGCCCTGGCCCAGGTCACCGAACATGATGCCGAACAGCACCGTGAAGGTGATGGCCACAAAGGCGGTGATGTCCATCTCGCCGTAGCTGGGCAGGCCGTACATGTCCACGAACATCTCGAAGGGCCGCACGAACCAGGGGTTCTTCAAAAGGGTGGGCGGCGTGGATTCCTCCACCTCGCCCGGGTCGCTCACCGTGACCCGCATGTGGGGGATGGCCTTTGCCTTCTTCTCGAATTCCGGGGCCTTGTCGGCGGGCACCCAGCCCACGAAGAAGAAGTAGTTGTCGCGGCAGGCGGCGTAGTGGCGCATATCAAATACGCTCTGGTGCCATTTCAGCTGGCGGTAGATGTCCGCCAGGGGCTTTTCCTCTTCGGCCCAGTAATCGGCGGTGCGCTGGGCCACATCCTCCAGTTTTTTGTCCAGCTCGGCCATCTGGGCGTCCAGCTGGCTCACGATCTGGGCCGGAGTGCCGGTGGCGGCGGGCAGATGCAGCCGCTCAAAGAACAGGGTGGAGAAGATGCCGTCAATCTCGTCGGCGGTCTCCCGGGGAGTGAAATACAAGCCCCAGTACCCGGCGGCCTCCTCGCCGCAGGTGACGAACAGCACGTGGGGGTTTTCCGCGTAAGCCACCGTCATGCGGGCGTAGCTGGCCTTGGGCAGAAAACCGAATCGGATCTTGATATACTCGCAGCCCAGAATGCTTTCCAGCGGCACATCCAGCCCGGAGAAGTGGGCGAACTGGTCCCGCTGCTGGGCCAGCTGGTTTTTCTGTTCCACCAGCGCATCCCGCTCGGCGGCCAGGTCCTGCAGCTGCCGGGCCACCTGATGCACCAGCTCCAGCTCCTCGCCCCGGATATGGCGGGGCTTGCCGGTGACGGCGGGCAGTTCGGTCTGCCCGGCCAGCCGGAACAGGTCCTCCATCTGCTGCACGTCCGGGGTGTAGGGGTTGTCCTCGCTCAGGGTCACATAGCCCAGCGAGCCGGACATGTGCTGCACCGCGGGCTCCGGGTGGAAATCGCCGTTCAGGCAGCAGGCTGCGATCAGCTCGTCCAGCTGGGGCAGCAGCCCGTCCACCCGAACCAGCTTCATTTTTTCAATGGCCAAGGTGTTCTCATCTCACTTTCCTTCGCTTCTTGCTGTTTCCTGCTCCCAGGCCCGGCGGGCCAGCACCCGGTCCGGCAGCAGATCCAGCTGGCCCAGACCCCGGCAGGCGGCTTCAAAAGCCGCCAGATCCGGCTGGCGCAGCCATACGCAGTAAAAGAATCGCTCGCCGCGCACCGCGGCACACCGGCGCAGCTCTTCGATCCGGGCCCTTCGGCAGGCCAGGGCGTAAAGGGGAGCGGCCCAGGGCTTTGCCTGCTGCCACAAGGCGGCCCGGTGGTCCAGCGCGGCGGCTTTTTCGGCCTCCAGCAGCCGGATGTTCCGGTCAAGATTTTCCACGATCTGAGCGGGCGTGCCCGCCGCACCCGGCAGATGCACCGGCTCAAACCGCAGCTCGGCCAGCACGCCGTCCATGCGGGCGGCCTCCACCATGGGGGTCAGGCAGACGCCCCAGCATCCTTGTTCGTTCTGGCCGCAGGGCAAAAACAGCAGGCAGTCCTTTTTTGCCAGCTTTCCCACTGGCAGGGCGCACAGCTCGTCAATGCTCATGGTAGGATAGTGATGCTCCGCCGCCCCTGTTCGTTTACACTCATACCGCCACGGCGGATCGGCGTATATGATGTGATATTTCTGCGGTTCCTCGATAAGTCTTTTTCCTCCTGCGTAAAAATTTCAACGTCAATGGGCTGTGAAAACTGCTTTACTGATGCTGCCGGTCTT
>NZ_JAGHKE010000089.1:0-26839 GCF_017889395.1 Allofournierella sp.
TGCTAAAGTGGTACACTATACACATGCGTAAAAACAAATGTGTTCAAGGGGTGTACAAAACAGCATGAAACGGCATTTTCTGATGGTGGACGCAGCGGTCCTGCCCGAGGTATTTCTGAAGGTTCTCAAGGCGAAGGAGCTGCTCGCCAGCGGCGAAGCCCGCAACATCTCGGCGGCTACCCGGGCGGTGGATCTTTCCCGCAGCGCATTCTATAAATATAAGGACTGCATCTTCGATGCCCGCAGCACCCAGCAGATCATCACCGTGCTGGCCACGCTGCTGGATGAGAACGGCGCGCTGCAGGCGCTGCTGGGCGGTATTTCCGCCGCGGGCGGCAGCGTGGTCACCATCAATCAGGCCACGCCGGAAAACGGCGCAGCCAAGGTGGAGGTCACTGTGCGCACCGATACCCTGCGGGTGAGCATCGAGGAGATGCTGGCTCAGCTGGCCCAGCAGTGTGCTGTGGTCGAGGTACATCAGGGCGTGTAACGCTTTCAAAAACGGCCAATGGCCGTTTTTCCATTTTCATCACAAGTGCCCGGCGGGCGTTGTGCCGGGCGGGGAGGATTTATGATCAACATTGCGATCCTGGGCTTTGGCACCGTGGGCAGCGGCGTGTATGCCGTTTTACAGAAAAACGCCGGACTCATTGCCCGGCGGGCGGGCCAGGAGATCCGGGTCAAGCGGGTGCTGGTGCTGGAAGTTACCGAAAACCCGGAGCTGTTTACCAGCAGCATCGACGATATTCTGAACGATCCCGAAATTACCATGGCGGCAGAAGCCATCGGCGGCGTGAAGGCTGCATATCCTTATGTAAAGGCGCTGCTGGCCAGCGGCCGCAGCGTGGTGACCAGCAACAAGGAGCTGGTGGCCACTCACGGTGCCGAGCTGCTGGCTCTGGCAAAAGAGAAGGGCGTGGCCTTCCTATTTGAGGCCAGTGTGGGCGGCGGCATGCCGCTGATCACTCCCATGTGCCAGAGCCTGCTGGCCAACCAGGTGGAAGAGGTTTACGGCATCGTGAACGGCACCACCAACTACATGCTCACCCGCATGAGCCGGGAGAACATGGATTTTACCGCCGCGCTCAAGGAAGCCCAGCAGCTGGGCTATGCCGAGACCAAAGACCCCTCGGACGACGTGGACGGTCCGGACGCCTGCCGCAAGATCGCCATTCTGGCCAGCCTTGCCTTCGGCAAGCAGGTCCACACCCAGAACATTCCCACCCGGGGCATCCGGGGGCTGGAGCCCTTTGATCTGCGCGCCGCCGCCCGGCTGGGCTGTGCGGTGAAGCTGATCGCCTGGGCACGGCAGACCGAAGCGGGCCCGGCGGTGGGCGTGGAGCCCATGCTGGTACCGCTGGAAAATCAGCTGGCCTGTGTGGAGGATGTGTTCAACGGCGTGCTGGTTCGGGGCGACATGGTGGGCGATGTGTTCTTCTACGGCCGCGGCGCGGGCAAGTTGCCCACCGCCAGCGCCATCGCCGCCGATCTGGTTCTGGCTGCACAGCAGGGGGCCGCGGTGCACGACAGCATCTTCTGGGAGCCCTCTCCCGCATTGCCCGCGCCGCTCACCAGCGGCGAACCCGCCACATATTATGTGCGGGTGAAGGGGCTTGCCGCTTCCATGCTGCCCGGCCTGTACGGCCCCGGCGAGCTGGTGGCGGACGACGGCGGTCAGGCCGCTTATCTGGCGGAAAACATCACCCCGAAAAAGCTCTATGAAGCGGCACGGCAGGTGAAAGCCCTGGGCGGCAGCGTACAGATGGAGCTGCGCCGGCTGGAACAGTAAGGAGGTACAGGCAATATGGCAGTTAAAATTCTGGTCCCCGCCACCAGCGCCAACGTGGGCGCCGGGTTCGACGCGCTGGGCCTTGCGCTCTCGCTCCACAACACCGTGACCATGGAGGAGTGGGATAAGCTGGACATCATGGCCAGCGACGGTTCGCTGGTGCCCACCGGCACCTCCAACCTGATTTACCGCTCCGCCAAGGCGGTATACGAGCAGCTTGGCAAGCCCATCAAGGGCCTGCGCATTCGGCAGGAAAATCCCATTCCCATGGCCCGGGGCCTGGGCTCCAGCTCCGCCTGCATCGTGGCGGGCATTCTGGGGGCAAACGCACTGCTGGGCAACCCGCTGACCAAGCGGCAGATGCTCACCCTGGCCACCTCCATCGAGGGCCACCCGGACAACGTGGCCCCCGCCATGCTGGGCGGCTTTGTGAGCAGCGTGTTCGACGAGGGCCAGGTGTTCACTGCCCGCAAGGAGATCAATGAGGAGCTGGCCTTTGCGGCCTTCATCCCCAACTTCAAGCTGCTCACCGAAAAGGCCCGCGCCGCGCTGCCCAAAACCGTGGACCGGCGGGATGCGGTATACAATCTGTCCCGCGCGGCACTGGCCACCGCCGCCTTCTGTGACGGCGACTACGAGCTGCTGCGAGTCGCCACCAAGGACGCACTGCACCAGCAGTACCGTCTGCCCCTGATCCCCGGCGGCGAGCGTGTGTTCGAGATCGCCTGGGACCTGGGTGCTTATGCGGTATACATCTCCGGCGCAGGCCCCACCATCATGGCGGTGGTCCACCGGGACAACTGCGAGTTCTTTGAAAAAGCCGAGGAGGCGCTGCTGGAGCAGCCGGAAACCATGGCCTTTTCTTTGCGCAGAATGCTTGCAGACAATACTGGCGCTGTGGTAGAATAGTAAAGTGACGCGCCGTTTCCCCGGCGAGGGAACGGAACTTCGCGGAGTACATGTGCAGGCGTGCTGCTCCGGTGCGGGCAGCACGCAGTTGGTATAGAGGAGTTGAGAGAAACAATGGCGTTGATCGTGCAGAAATTCGGGGGTACCTCGGTTGCGAACCGGGAACGGATCTTCAACGTGGCCCGAATTGTAGCGAACACCCGCAACGCGGGCAACGAGGTAGTGGTCGTGGTTTCCGCCCAGGGCGATACCACCGACGACCTGATCCAGAAGGCCGCCGAGATCACCAGCAATCCTTCCCAGCGGGAGATGGATATGCTGCTGGCCACCGGTGAGCAGATCTCCATTTCGCTTTTGGCCATGGCCCTGAGCGAGCTGGGCGTGCCTGCCATCAGCCTGACCGGCTGGCAGGCGGGCTTCCACACCGACCGGGCCTACACCAAGGCCCGCATCCGCCGGCTGGACAGTGAGCGGGTGGAAAGCGAGCTGGCCCGCAACCGTGTTGTGGTGGTGGCAGGCTTCCAGGGGCTGAACCGCATGGAAGACATCACTACCCTGGGCCGCGGCGGCAGCGATACCAGCGCGGTGGCTCTGGCCGCTGCTCTGCATGCGGACCGCTGCCAGATCTTCACCGATGTGGAGGGCGTTTACACCGCCGATCCCCGCTTCATCCCCCGCGCAAAGCGTCTGGATGAGATCACCTTCGACGAGATGCTGGAGCTTGCGGGCGCCGGCGCGCAGGTGCTGAACAACCGCAGCGTGGAGCTTGCAAAAAAATACGGCGTGGAGCTGGAAGTGCTCTCCAGCCTGAATCCTGTGCCCGGCACAGTTGTTAAGGAGGTTACTAGCGATATGGAAGGTATGCTGATCAAGGGCGTGGCCAAGGACACCGATGTGGCTGTTCTCACCATCCTGAATGTGCCGGATGTGCCCGGCACCTCGTTCAAGGTGTTCGGTGTGCTGGCACAGAAGAACATCAACGTGGACATTATTCTGCAGGGCACCGGTCGTGAGGGCGACAAGGACCTGACCTTCACCGTTCCCCTGAGCGACGCGGACACTGCGCTGCGGGTACTGAAGGAGAACCAGCACCGCTTCGGCGGCAAGGACATCACCGTGGACACCGGCTGCGCCAAGGTCAGCGTGGTGGGCGGCGGCATGAAGAGCAACCCCGGCGTTGCCAGCCGCATGTTCGAGGCCCTGTTTGAGGCCAATGTGAACATCCGCATGATCTCCACCAGCGAGATCAAGATCAGCGTCATCATTGATAAGTCTGACGCGGACCGCGCTGTGGCTGCCATTCACGACGCTTTCATTCACTAACGTTTTATGCAGCGCCCCTTTGCAAACCTATGTGTCTGCAAAGGGGCGTTTTTGCGCCGGAAGGCAATTCGTTCACAGTTTCTTTGCAGCTTTGCACGTTTACAGTACCGGCAAAAACGTGTATAATATGAAACTATAAAACAGGTTTTGCAATCCGCGATCGAATCGGAAGCCCGGGCGCATCGGCGCCCTCGTTTATAACCTCACAGTTAAGGAGTGTTGCATCAAATGCCAAGTTATCCGCCCCGTGAAATGAGCGAAGCCGAGCGCCGCCGCCGGGCTGCCGCCCGTGCCCGGCGCAAGAAGGAGATCCGCCGCAACCGGATCATTTTTGCGATTCTCTGCCTGGCGCTTCTGGCGCTGATCGTGTTTGGAATGGTAAAGCTGGTGGGCCTGTTCACCAAGGATAAGGACTCTTCCAGCGGTTCCACCTCCATCAGCAGCTCCACCAGCATTTCGTCCAGCGTTGATTCGACTTCGGAGCCTGCCAGCAGCCCGGAATCCGGCTCTGCCAGCACCTCCGATGCGGCTTCCGCCACCGGCACCGCCGCCACCACTGGTGGCGGCGATGCTGACTGGCTGCTCACTCTGGTGAATAACAATGTGAAGCTTCCGGACGGCTGGGAGGAAACCCTGGAGATCAAGGTGGCTGATACCTCCACCGGCAAGGAGCTGGCCACCGTGGCAGCCGATGCCTTCATCAATATGAAGAACGCCGCCGCCGCGGAGGGCATCGACCTGATGCTCTGCTCCGGCTACCGCAGCGTGGAATACCAGCAGAGCCTGTTCGATGCGGAGAAGCAGAAATGGCTGGATAAGGGCAACTCGGAAGAGGAAGCCTATAATCAGGCCAAGACCGTGGTGGCCGTTCCCGGTTATTCCGAGCACAATTCCGGCCTGGCCGCCGATATCGTGACCCCGAAGCATCAGAATCTGGACGAAGCTTTCGGCAAAACAGACGCCGCAAAGTGGCTGTTCGAGCACGCGCCGGAATATGGCTTTATCCTCCGGTATCCGGAGAATAAACAGGCCATTACCGGCATTATTTATGAGCCCTGGCACTACCGCTATGTGGGTGTGGAAAACGCAAAAGCCATCACCGCCAGCGGCCTGTGCCTGGAAGAATATCTGGACGAGAATCTGCAAAAGGCCTGACGAGTGCGGGCCGCAATTTTTGTCCGTCAAAATTAAGGAGTACCGATGTTACAACGCGAATGCCTTGCGCCTGGGGTGCATCTGAACTGCATCCCGGCGGATAAATTCAACCGCTGCCGGATCTCGCTGCATTTCCGGTTCCCCGCCAGCCGGGAGAAGGCCACCGATCAGGCCCTGCTTCCTCTGGTGATGGACCGGGGCTATGCCGCCTGCCCGGACATGACCCAGCTCTCCCGCAAGCTGGCCCGCCTGTATGGCGCGGCTCTTTCGGTGGAG
Source organism: Allofournierella sp. (assembly GCF_017889395.1). Lineage (NCBI taxonomy): Bacteria > Bacillati > Bacillota > Clostridia > Eubacteriales > Oscillospiraceae > Allofournierella > Allofournierella sp. Next base: position 5,453 of record NZ_JAGHKE010000089.1, read on the forward strand.
ACCAGCATGCAGGGCGCCAGCCGGGTGCTCAGCGTGTCCATCACCGGCATCAAGGACCGGTTTGCCCTGAACGGCGAGGCCCTGACCGCGGAATACGCGGCCATCGCCTTCGGTGTGGCCTTTGAGCCCTATTTCGAGAATGGCTGCTTCAGCCGCGAGGCGGTGGAGATCGAAAAGACCACCCTGGCCCGCCAGCTGGAGAGCGAGATCAACGACAAGCGCCTGTACTGCGTGCGGCAGGCCCGGCGCAAATTCTTCGGCGATTCCCCTGCGGGCATCGAGCGGGACGGCTATCTGGCCGATCTGCCCGCCGTCACCTGCGAGAGCCTGACCGCTGTGTATCAGGAGATGCTGCGCACTGCCCAGCTGGATGTGATCTGCCTGGGTGCGGACGAGGCTGTGGTGCGCCGCATGATCCTGGAAAAGCTGGCGGGTATCCAGCGTGAGCCTGCCCAGCTGGAGAACTATCTGTATATGCCCGCTCAGCCCACCGAGCATTTCCGGGAGGAGATGGATCTGGTGCAGGCCAAGCTGTGCATGATGTTTACCTGGAACCAGTGCGCAAAGCCGGAGCAGCTGAACGCCTTCCGGCTGGCCATGAGCGTGTTCGGCGGTTCCACCACCAGCCGTTTGTTCCTGAACGTGCGGGAAAAGCAGAGTCTTTGCTACTACTGCGCCAGCCGGTTCGCTTCGCCCACCGCCTTTATGATGGTGGACAGCGGGGTGGAGCCTGCCAACGCCGAAAAGGCCGAGCAGGCCATCCTGAAGGAGCTGGAGAATCTGGTGAACGGCCCCATCACCGAGGAAGAGCTGGAAAACAGCCGCCGTGGCCTGTTGTCCGGCATGACCAGCGTGGGCGACAGCCTGGCCGGTCTGGAGAACTGGTATTACAACGAGATCCTGCGGGGCGGTGTGATCAATACCCCCGAGCAGGCGGCCAGCCAGCTGATGCAGGTGAGTGCCGAGGATGTGCGCCAGATCTTGGCCGGGTTCCAATACTCGGTCGGCTATCTTGTGACCAAAAAGGAGGAGCCCAGCCATGCAGAATGAACCCATGCAGGCGGTGCGCGCCGCCGTGGCCTGTGAGGCCCTGACGCTGGAAAACGGCCTGACCGTTCTGGTGCGGCCCATGCCCGGCTACAGCGGCGTCCACGCCATCTACGGTACCCGCTTCGGCTCCATCGATCTGGAATTTGAGGTGGATGGCCGTCGGGTAAGCCTGCCCGCGGGCGTAGCCCATTTCCTGGAGCATAAAATGTTCGAGAGCGAGGACGGTGACGCCTTCGCCAAGTTTGCCAGAACCGGTGCGTCGGCCAACGCCTACACCAGCTTTGACAAGACCTGCTACCTGTTCACCGCCACCCAGCAGGTGGACGAGAGTCTGGATATCCTGCTGAGCATGGTGAACGAGCCCTACTTCACCAAGGAGACCATCCAGAAGGAGCAAGGGATCATCGGCCAGGAGATTAAGATGTACGACGACAGCCCGGACTGGCGGATCATGACCGGCCTGTTCGGCTGCCTGTATCACAATCATCCCATCCGCAACGACATCGCCGGTACCGTGGAGAGCATTGCGCAGATCACCCCGGAGATGCTGTATGACTGCTGCAAGGGCTTCTACAACCCGGGCAACATGGTGCTGGCGGTGGCGGGCAACATCACCACCGATCAGGTGCTGGCGGCCTGCAAGCGGGCCAAGCTGCCTGCAAAGCCTGCCCAGGTCAAGCGCATCCAGCCCCAGGAGCCGGAAACCGTCGCGAAGGAGCGGCTGGAGTTCTCCATGCAGCTGGCCAAGCCCTGCCTGGGCGTGGGCTTCAAGGAAGCTCCGGTGGAGGGTGCCAAGGCCGAGATCATCTGCGATATGCTCACCGAGCTGGTGTGCGGCGGCATGACCGACTTCTACCGCAGCCTGTATGACCAGGGCCTGGTGAACCCGGGCTTCGGCGGTGAGTTCCTTGTGCTGGACGGCTGCTGCTGTTTCCTGTTCACCGGTGAGACCGACCAGCCGGAAAAGGTTCGCGGTCTGCTGATGGACGAGATCGAGCGGCTGCGCAAGGAAGGCGTGGATGAGGAATTGTTCACCCTGTGCAAGAACCAGTCCTACGGCGAGATGCTGCAGGACCTGGAAAACATTGAGGACAGCGCCACCGCACTGGCAGGCAGCTTCTTCCGCAAGCGCAGCCTGACCGAGGAGATTGAGGCGCTGGCCAGCGTGATCCGTCAGGAGGTGGACGAGGCGCTGCAGACCATGCTGCGCCCGGAACGGTCCTCCACCGTGATTATCTGGCCCAAGCAGGAGGAGAACGCATGACGAATCTGGTGCAATTCCCCGGTCTGGGGCTGGAATTCAACATCAACCGGGTGGCCTTCACCATCGGCGGCCTGGATGTCTACTGGTACGGTGTGCTCATTGCCACCGGTTTTCTGCTGGCGCTGGTGTTCGCCTTCCGCTACGCGGTGGATTTTGGCATTGATGCCGACCGTCTGGTGGACGTGGTGCTGGTGGGCAGCGTGTGCGCGGTGATCTGCGCCCGGGCCTACTATGTGATCTTTTCCCCGGTGCCCTATGAGAGCTTTGCCGATATGATCGACATCCGCCAGGGCGGCCTTGCCATCTACGGCGGCGTGATCGGCGCGGCACTGTTCGGCGGTCTTGCCTGCAAGTGGCGCAAGCTGTCCATTCCGGCCACCTTTGATCTGGTGGCCATGGGCTTTCTGATCGGTCAGTCCATCGGCCGCTGGGGCAACTTTGTGAACCAGGAGGCCTTCGGCAGCAACACCACTCTGCCCTGGGGCATGTACAGCCAGGCGACGGCCAATTATCTGAGCAGCTGGCAGACGGTTCTGGCACAGGACGGCGTGATCGTGGACCCGAGCATGCCGGTGCATCCCACCTTCTTGTACGAGAGCATCTGGTGCGCGGTGGGCTTTTTCGCCCTGTGGGCCTACATGAAAAAACGCCGCTTCAACGGTGAGATCGCCCTGATGTACGCCGCCTGGTATGGCGCGGGCCGCTTCTGGATCGAGGGCCTGCGCACCGACAGTCTGATGCTGCCCGGCATGACCCTGCGGGTCAGCCAGCTGATCGCTCTGATCAGTGTGGTGGCGGCAGTGATCGCCATTGTGGTGATCCGCCGCCAGATCGGCCAAAAAGAGCTGCTGGTGGATGTTCCGGTCAGCACAGCTTCGGAAAAGAAATTCCAGGAGGCAAAAAACGCCTGGGCCGACAAGCTAGAGGCTCTGGGCCAGAGTGTGAGCCTGGAGGAGATGCGGCAGCAGCTGCCCGCCTCCGCTTCCCATAAGAAGTTTGTGGAGGCCCAGAAACAACAGCAGGATTTTGACTGGGAGGCGCTGATCCGCCAGAAGCTGGAGCAGGCGGAGATGGATGCCGGAATGCAGGAGAGTGTGCGGCAGGAGAATGTCCGCTTCGCTCAGCTGCCGGTGGACCCGGAGGAACGGGCTGCCACCAACAGCTCGCTCACCCAGGGGCTGGATGAAAAATAAAGTATAGCCGGGCGCACCGCCCGTGCGATGAGGAGGAAACCATGGCGCAGATCATCAGCGGCAAGGAGCTGGCCGCCCGCATCAAACAGCGGGTGAGCGATCAGGTGGAGGAAATGAAGGCCGGGGGAGTGACCCCCTGTCTGGCGGTGGTTCTGGTGGGCGACGACCCGGCCAGCGCTGTCTATGTGCGGGGCAAGGAGTCGGACTGCCGCGAGTGCGGCATCGAGAGCCGGATGCTTCGTCTTCCCGCCGACACAACACAGGACCAGCTGCTGGAACAGCTGCAACAGCTGGCTGAGGACAAAAGCGTCCACGGCATTCTGGTGCAGCTGCCCCTGCCCGCCCAGATCGACGAGCAGGCGGTGATCGCCGCCATTCCCCCCGAAAAGGATGTGGACGGCTTTTCTCCGGTAAACGTGGGCCGGATGATGATCGGCGAAGAGTGCTTTCTGCCCTGTACCCCCGCGGGCTGCATCGAGATGCTGAAAAGCACCGGCGTGCCCATCGCGGGCAAGCAGGCGGTGGTGCTGGGCCGCAGCAACATCGTGGGCAAGCCCGCGGCCATGCTGCTGCTGCGGGAGAACGCCACCGTTACCATCTGCCACTCCAAAACCGAGGATCTGGCCGCTGTGTGCGCCGGAGCCGACATTCTGGTGGCGGCCATCGGCAAGCCCAAGTTTGTTACCGGCGATATGATCAAGCCCGGCGCGGTGGTCATCGATGTGGGCATCAATCGGGACGAGAACGGCAAGCTGTGCGGCGATGTGGATTTTGCCGCTGCCGAAGCCAAGGCCTCCTTCATCACTCCGGTGCCCGGCGGCGTAGGCCTGATGACCCGGGCTATGCTGATGGTGAACACCATCCAGGCCGCCCGGCGGCAGACCGGCTGCTGAAAAGAGCCGAATCTGCAAAAAACGGCTTTGCAAAGCCAAAAAGGGCTTGCAATCCCCAAAAAGTTGTGGTATAGTAGTATAGCCGCATGGTTCGGGCACCCAAGAGGTGTGCAAGATCACCCGCCCACTAGTCCAGCGAGACTTATATAAGAGAGGCAAAACACTATGTACGCTATCATTGTTACCGGTGGCAAGCAGTACCGGGTACAGGAAGACCAATGTGAACTTCGACTCCGTTCTGGCTGTCGGCAACGAGGGCTCCGTTAAGGTGGGCACTCCCGTTGTTGAGGGCGCCAGCGTCGAGGCCAAGGTCGTGAAGAACGGCAAGGGCAAGAAGCTGAACATCATCACTTATCGTCCTAAGAAGGGCAGCGCCCGCCGCATGGGCCACCGTCAGCCCTACACTAAGGTCGAGATCACTGCCATCAAGGGCTAATAACGGAGGTGTAAACTACTATGGCACATAAGAAAGGCGTAGGTTCTACTAAGAACGGTCGTGACTCTGAGTCCAAGCGTCTGGGCGTTAAGCGCGCCGACGGTCAGTTCGTTCTGGCCGGCAACATCCTGGTTCGTCAGCGTGGTACCCACATCCATCCCGGTGAGAACGTGGGCCGCGGCAGCGACGATACCCTGTTCGCTCTGGTGGACGGCCGCGTAAGCTTCGAGCGCGTAGGCCGTGACCGCAAGAAGGTCAGCGTTAAGCAGTAAGATCTTTCAAAAGCCAGGCCTGTTGATTGGGCCTGGCTTTTTGTTGTAACGGGGCATACTGTTAGGGTAATACCGCATAATTCCTGGTGATGGAGCGCGCCAGAAAATTTTTTGTGATATGAACCAAAAAACACAGCCAATCCTTGGTGGATTGGCGAGCATTTTTGGAAAATAGCACGGAAAATTTTGGCGTGATACGCCGCCTGAGCCGCGAGGCGTGAATTATGCGGTGTTGCCCTTGGCAGGGCACAAGGGCAGCGTGATACTGCTGCCGCCCGCTCCATCCCCATTTCCCATTATTCAGAAAAGGAGAAAAACAATGTCGATGTTTGTAGACGTGGCGAAGATCACCATCAAAGCAGGCAAAGGCGGCGACGGTGCTGTGAGCTTCCATCGGGAAAAGTTCGTGGCAGCCGGCGGCCCGGACGGCGGCGACGGCGGCCGTGGCGGCAACGTGGTCTTCGTGGCCGACGACAACCTGTCCACCCTGATGGATTTTCGCTATAAGCGCAAGTATGCCGCCCAGCCCGGCGAAAACGGCAGCGGCTCGCGCTGCACCGGCAAAAATGCCCCGGACCTGGTCATCAAGGTGCCTCGCGGCACCCTCATCCGCGACGCCGCCAGCGGTCTGCTGATGGCCGATATCTCCGGCGACGAGCCGGTGATCGTGGCCAAGGGCGGCAAGGGCGGCTGGGGCAACACCCATTTCGCCAGCCCCACCCGTCAGATCCCCAAGTTCGCCAAGCCCGGCCTGCCCGGCGAGGAGTACGAGGTGCGTCTGGAGCTGAAGCTGATCGCCGACGTGGGCCTGATCGGCTTCCCCAACGTGGGCAAGTCCACCCTGATCAGCGTGATCAGCGCGGCCAAACCCAAGATCGCCAACTATCATTTCACCACCCTGAGCCCGGTGCTGGGTGTGGTCAAGGTGGGTCCCGAGCAGAGCTTTGTGGCTGCGGATATCCCCGGCCTGATCGAGGGCGCCAGCGAGGGCATCGGCCTGGGCCATGACTTCCTGCGCCACGTGGAGCGCTGCCGCCTGCTGCTGCATGTGGTGGATGTTTCCGGCTGCGAGGGCCGCGACCCGGTGGAGGACTTCGAGAAGATCAACACCGAGCTGCAGAGCTTCAGCCCCGAGCTGGCCACCCGGCCCCAGATCGTGCTGGGCAACAAGTGCGACATCGCCACCGAGGAGCAGATCGAGAGCTTTAAGGCCTACGTGGAGGATAAGGGCCTGACCTTCATGCCCATCTCCGCCGCCACCAACCAGGGCCTGAAGAACCTGCCCGGCATCGTGTGGGACCGGCTGCAGCAGCTGCCTCCGGTGCAGGTGTTCGAGCCGGACTTCGTGCCCTACGCTGTCAACCCCAACGAGCGCACCTATACCATCGAGAAGACCGCCGACCACGAGTTCACCATCACCGCTCCCTGGCTGGAGCGCATCCTGGCGGGCAGCGACGTGGACGACTACGAGAGCCTGCAGTACTTCCAGCGCCAGCTGGACGAGAGCGGCATTCTGCGTGATCTGGTGGCCCAGGGCGTTGAGGAAGAGGACACCATCAAGATCGGCGAATACCAGTTCGACTATATCTTCTAAGGCACCTGAGCCGCGCCCGGCGCGGCATGAAATGAGGCAAAAACCATGTTGTTTGAAGCAAATCCGGAAGTGGATATCCGGGAGCAGTCTCCCCTGAATCTGGCCTTTGTGGGCGACGGTGTGTTCGAGCTGCTGGTGCGCCAGCGGCTGGTGGAGCGCACCCGTCTGGTGCCCGGTAAGCTGCACGCTGCCTGCGTGAAGTATGTATCCGCCAAGGGGCAGAACCGGGCGCTGGCCGCCATTGAGGACCAGCTCACCGAGGCGGAGCAGGCGGTGCTGCGCCGGGGCAAGAACGCCAGCAAGGCCACCGTGGCCAAGCACGCTACCCCTCAGGAGTACCGGGCATCCACCGGCTTCGAGGCGTTGTTTGGCTGGCTGTATCTCACCGGCCAGAACCAGCGCATCCAGGAGCTGTTCGATGCACTGTGGGAGGGTTACGACCCGCTGGCGGTGGAAAAGCCGGAATAAACGGCATTTCCCGGGATGCTCTGCTGTGAAAAGCGGGCGCATTGCCGGAAAACGCAAACAAAGGCTGAGACCGGCGGAACAGGAAACAGTGGTTCCGAGGGTCTCAGCCTTTTCACGCTCTGTGATTGGTTAAAAGCGTGTTTGCCGGTGTGTGTCCGGCGAGGGGAAAGCCGGTGTTACTTGCCGGTCTTCATGTTGGAAGCTCCAGTGCTCTTGCTGTTCTTGGAAGTGCTGCTGGTAGCATTGGTGCTTTCATTCTTGGCGCTGTTCTTGGCGCTGCGGCTGGTGTAGTTTTTTGCGTTACGGTTTTCCATGGTTTGTGATCTCCTTTCCGAATCCGAAGAGGGGGCGGGGGCGTTTGCCCGGCGTGTAATCTTGTCCGCCGTGCCTCTTCGCTCCTAGTGTAACCCCAAACAAGACCCATTATACAAAGGTGGTATAGCATTGCAGGCAAAATATTTTGAAGAGCGGGAGCGGGCCCTTCTGGGCGAGCGCTACGCGGAATACTACGCGGCCCCCAGCGAAGAGGCGGCCCGGGGCGTGACTGTGAACCGGCTGCGCTGCACGCCGGAGGAGTTTGTCCGGCTGGCAGGGCTGGCGCTGCGGCCCTCTCCCTTCTGCGCCGAGGGCTTTGCGGTGGAGGAGCCGGACTTCAAGCCCGGCCGCCATCCCTATCACCACGGCGGGGCCTTCTATTCTCAGGAGCCCTCGGCCAGCGCTCCGGCGGCGCTGCTGGACGTACACCCCGGCATGAAGGTGCTGGACATGTGCGCCGCGCCCGGCGGCAAGAGCAGCCAGCTGGCGGCGGCTCTGCAGGGCCAGGGCCTTCTGGTAAGCAACGAGTACAACGCAGGGCGGGCCGAGATCCTGCGCTCCAATCTGGAGCGGATGGGGGTGTCCAACGCGGTGGTGCTGAACAGCGATACAAACGCGCTGGCTAAGGCCTTCCCGGCTTTTTTTGACCGTATTCTGGTGGACGCGCCCTGCTCCGGCGAGGGCATGTTCCGCAAGGAGCCCCAGGCGCTGGCTCAGCACAACGAGGGCCTGGTGCGCCAGTGCGCCGCCATTGGCCGGGAAATTCTGGACAACGCCGCAGCTTTGCTGGCCCCCGGCGGGGTGCTGGTGTACTCCACCTGTACCTTTGCGCCGGAAGAGGACGAGGGTCAAATCGGGGAATTCCTGGCCCGTCATCCCGAATTTACGCTGGTGGATACCGACGCGGCCTTCGGCAGCCCCGGCGAAGAAAACCGCTATGGCGAGCATCCCTTTGATGTAAGCCTGGTGCGGCGCATCTGGCCCTTCCAGGGCGGCGAGGGACACTTTATGGCAAAGCTGGTGAAGGCAGCTGAGGGGGGAAGCGCCCGGCCCTTCAAGCCGGAAAAGCCAGCCAAGCCTTGCAAGGAATGGCTGGAATTTGCCGGGAAGTATTTTCCGGCGCTGGCAGACCGGCCGCTGCTCAAGGCGGGCGAGCTGCTGCTCCTGCCGCCCGAGACGCCGCTGCCGCCTCATAAGCTGCGGGTGATGCGCTGCGGTGTGGCAGCAGGCACCGTGCAGAAGAACCGGTTCGTTCCCGCTCACCATCTGTTCACCGCCTTTGGCCATGCATGCACCAATCAGGAGCGGCTGACTCTGGACGACGGGCGCACCGCCGCCTGGCTGCGGGGTGAGGAGATCGAGGCCCGCACCGCGGAAAACGGATGGTGCTGCGTGCTGGTGGATGGCTTTTCCCTGGGCGCGGGCAAGGTGAGCGGAGGAAAGGTGAAAAACCACTACCCCAAAGCCCTGCGAAACCTGAAATAATGGGCTTCGGCAGCCCCGAGCACTTGCCAGAACAGGGCTTTTTGTGCTAAAATTATTTAGTTACCGCACATCGTTCGGGCCCAGGCTTGCGGCCCGGCATAAAATAGGAGGAAGTTTCCATGTCTGGACATAGCAAATGGAATAACATCAAGCGTAAGAAGGAAAAGACCGACGGCCAGAAGGCCAAGCTGTTCACCAAGGTTGGCCGCGAGATCGGCGTTGCCGTGCGTATGGGCGGCGCGGACCCCGCCAGCAACGGCAAGCTGCGTGACCTGATCGCCAAGGCCAAGAGCCTGAACGTGCCCAACGATAACATCCAGCGCATCATCAAGCGCGCTGAGGGAGGCGAGAAGGACAACTACGAATCCATCACCTACGAAGGCTACGGCCCCTGCGGCATCGCCATGATGGTGGAGACCCTGACCGATAACCGCAACCGCACCGCTGCCAACCTGCGCCACTACTTCGACAAGTTCGGCGGCAACCTGGGCAACATGGGCTGCGTGGGCTTCCTGTTCACCCAGAAGGGTGTGATCGTGCTGGACGGCGAGGGTCTGGACGAGGAGAAGGTCATGGAGGATTGCTTCGACGCCGGTGCCGAGGACTTCGACATGGGTGACGATGTGGTGGAAGTGACCACCGATCCCGACGCTTTCTCTGCTGTGCGTCAGGCTCTGGAAGACAAGGGCTACACCTTCATCTCCGCTGAAGTGGAAATGGTCCCCTCCACCACCTCCTCCATCACCGATGAGGACAACCAGAAGCTGATGGCCAAGCTGCTGGACGCTCTGGAGGATGACGACGACGTGCAGAACGTGTGGCACAACCTGGAGAACGAGGAGGATCTGGATCGCTGATCCAGCCCTTCGGCTCATTGCTGAAATAAGAGTCCCGGCTTTCCATGCAAAGGGGAGGCCGGGGCATTTTTATACCCCGATAGAAACGATTAGCCGCCGTGCGTCCGGACCAGACTGAAAGGACAGGACCGATGCGTCGGTTTGCTTTTTGCCGGGGGGCATGCTATAATGAGCCCATACAAATAAAACAGGAAAAAATTGTGCAATTTATCCGCCCTGCAGTCCCTGCTGTCGGGGTGTTTCATTCAATAAAGGAGGCCTCTGACCCATGGGTCAAACCATTCTCTGCCCATACTGCCTTTCCAAGGTGGACCTGGGCCGGCCGGATTGCCCCTTCTGCGGCAAAGAGCTGAATAATCTGAATCCTCCGGGCACCCTGCCCTTTGCCTCGCTGCTGGCGGGGCGGTATACCATCGGCCGCCATCAGGCCACCGATGGTGAGGGTATTCTGTACGAAGCGGTGGAAAACACCGGCGGCGTGCGGGTGAGCGTGAAGGAATATTACCCGGTGACCCTGAGTGTGGGCCGGGACGAAAACGGCCTTGTGATGCCCAAAGAGGGCAGGGAAGTGCTGTTCAAAACCACCCGCATGGATTTTGCGGATCTGTACCGCAGCATCCAGCGCATCACACCCGCCACCGGCCTTGCCGCTGTGCTGGATGTGGTGGAGGCAAACAACACCATCTATGCAGTTCTGGAACAAGTGGAGGGCGAAAGCCTGAGCCGTTATCTGGCGGAGCATACCCAGAATCTGGACCCTGCCCAGGCCCGCATCCTGCTGCAGCCCATCATGGAGGGCGTGGCGGCCATGCACAAGGCCGGTCTGGTCCATCGAGGTGTTTGCCCGGATAACATCATCTTGAGCCCGGGCGGCACGCAGGCCCGGCTGTGCGGCTATGCCACATTGGGTCTGCGCACCGCAGGCAGCGAGCTGAAAAGCCAGCTGTACGACGGTTATTCCGCTCCTGAGCAGTATTCCGCCGCGGAGTTTGAAGGCCGCTATACCGATGTGTACGGCCTTGCAGCGGTGTTCTACCGGCTGCTTACCGGCCAGGCACCGCTTCCGGCCAACCAGCGCCGTGTTACCGACAGCCTGCAGACCGCCCGTGCCCTGGAGCCGGAGGTTCCCGGCTATATCTCGGTGGTGCTCTCCGCAGCCATGCGCATGGACCCGGGCAGCCGAATCCAGAATGTGCCGGAGCTGATGGGGGCGCTTACCAGCCAGCGTGCGGCGGACAGCATCACCCCGCCCCAGCGCCAAGCGGAACGCACTCCGGTTCGGGAGCAGCATATCAGCATCAGCACCCGCACGCTGCTCACCGGCTCGCTTCTGGTGATCGCGGTGCTGTTTGCGCTGCTTATGTGGAGCATTTTGAGGTGGCAAACGCCCGCTCCTTCTCCCAGCAGTGAGGCACAACCCTCTTCCAGTCAAAGTACGCCTCAGGTGCTTACGGTGCCCAATGTGGTGGGGCTTTCCTATGAGGATGTGCAGAGCAATCTGGAATACACCGCCCAGTTCCGTTTTATTGCGGTATCGCAGGAATATAGCTCGGAATACGAAGCCGGAATCATTCTGGAGCAGTCGCCCCAGGCGGGTACGGAAACCAGCGAGGAGCGCCCGCTGATCAGCGTGGTGGTGAGCATGGGGCCGGAGCTGGTGGAGGTTCCGGATATCAAGGGCTTCACCCAGGAAGCGGCCCAGCAGGAGCTGCTGCGGGAGCACATCAAGGCCAGCTTCTCGATGATTGACAACAACGGCGAATACGCCAGCGGCTGTGTGGTTTACACAGATCCGGAAGCTGGAACCGAGATCGATGCAGGTACCACCACGGTGAATGTGTATATTGCCAAGGAACGGGATATTCCGCAGGTGCCGGACCCCACGCCGGAGCCAACGCCTGCGCCCACACCCAGTCCCACCCCTTCGCCCAGTCCGGAGCCTTCTCCTGGAACGGTTCCCGCTGGCTGAGTCAGGAAAAACAGATAATAAAAGCCGCCGGCAGAGCGCTTTCTACAGAAAGCCTGCCGACGGCTTTTTTATTTAAAGCAGGTAAGAATACAAAAAAATCCCCCGCCCGAAAGGGCAGGGGATCGGTGCAACGATTAGTCGCTCACGTAGGGCATCAGAGCAACGTGACGGGCGCGCTTGATGGCGACGGTCAGTTCACGCTGATGGAACGCGCAGGTACCGGTCACGCGGCGGGGAATGATCTTCGCACGCTCGCTGACGTACTTGCGCAGGCGAGCAACATCCTTGTAATCGATGTGCTCAACACGGTCTACGCAAAAGCTGCAAACCTTCTTACGGCCGCGGCGCATGGGGCGCTGGGGACGGCCTTCGGTTCTCTCAAAAGCCATGGCTTGTTACCTCCTGTTAGAATCGATTCATGTTAGAACGGAAGATCCTCGCCTTCGTCGATCACAGCAAAATCATCATTGCTGCCGGCGGAGTAAGTGGGGGCTGCCTCCATGGGAGCCTCGCGAGTGTATTCCGGGCGGGCGCTGCTGTAAGCACCGCCGTTACCAGTTCCGCTGCCGCCCTTGCCGCCGGCGAAGTTCACGTTGTTCGCAACGATCTCAAACGCCTTGCGGTTGTTGCCGTTCTTATCCTGATAGCTCCGGGTCTGAATGCTGCCGTCAACGGCGATCAGGGAGCCCTTCTGGAAATACTTGCAAACGAACTCAGCGGTGGAACGCCAGGCAACGATATCAATGAAATCGGCCTGACGCTGCTCGCCCTGCCGCACAAAGCTGCGGTCCACGGCGATGGTAAAGGTGGTCACGCTAACGCCCTGGGGGGTGTGGCGCAGTTCAGGGTCAGCCACGAGCCGGCCCATCAAAGCTACAACGTTCAGCATTGAAAAATGCCTCCTTATTCAGCCTCGGCCACGATCATCGTACGCAGTACGCCGTCGGTGATCTTGTAAACGCGATCCAGCTCGGCGGGGAAAGAGGGCTCGCTGGTGAACTTAATCACGGTGTAGATGCCTTCTTCCTCGTCGTTGATGGGATAAGCCAGACGGCGCTTGCCCCAATCGTCAACAGAATCGATGGTACCATTGGCCTCGATCAGGCTCTTGAACTTGCCAACCAGAGCGGTGGAAGCCTCCTCATCGAGAGCAGCGCTGGTAACCAGCATGGTCTCATACTTTGCCATTTCTGTGCACCTCCTTTTGGACTTATGGCCCGGCAAAACCGGGCAAGGATCACTGCCCTTCGCAAGGCAGCAACTCATTATATCAAACACAGAACGTCAGTGTCAAGCGATTTTTGAAAAAATATCGCCTTTTTTACGCGTCGGCCTGATATAAGGAATCTGCTTTCTATGATACAATAAAAGTATCCAAAAGAAAAGGGAGGCTGCTGCAAATGAAGGTCAATGAACGAAAACTGATGGTGTTGCTCTATGTGGTAAGTTTTCTGCTGCTCTGGAAGTTCTATTGGGCGCTGATCGATCTGATCTGCAGCGGGCAGCAGATCGCATGGGGGAACGTGCTGTTTCTGTTTGCATTGCTTGGGGTACCGCTGCTGCTTGTGCCGGGTGCCTGGCTGGTGGGAAACGGGCTGAAAAAATTTCTGGAGCAGTAGCCTTTGTGCAGGCCTGCAATGTGAATAAGCAGAGAACGGGAGCGGGGAGAATTTCCCCGCTCCCGTTTTTTAGGGGAAGATAAACCATATATGTTAAAAGCATAGACAAAATATATTGTCATTTTGGACAACGAGAGTGCGCCGCAAGAGAAAAACTAACAACGTTTCTCCAAAAAATGGATGAGCAGGTTGACATTCGTGCTTTAACTGGATAAACTTAGAAATCACTACCACGACAACGTGCGAATGCGGGCGGACATGCCGTGGGCAGACATTTGATAGAAGGGGAGAAAACGAATCATGAATACGCTTGTCATCGTGCTGATTGCGGCGGTGTGCCTGGTGTGCGCCTATGCTCTTTACGGCCGCTGGCTGGCCAAAACCTGGGGCATTGACCCCAAGGCCGAGACACCTGCTGTACGCCATAAGGACGGCAAAGACTATGTTCCCACCGACGGCTGGACCGTGTTCAGCCACCAATTTTCCTCCATTGCGGGTGCCGGCCCGGTTACCGGTGCCATCCAGGCAGCGGCCTTCGGCTGGCTGCCGGTGCTGCTGTGGATTCTGCTGGGCGGCATCTTCTTCGGTGCAGTCACCGACTTCGGCGCACTGTATGCCAGTGTGAAGAACGAGGGCCGTTCCATGGGCCTTTTGATCGAGAAATACATCGGCAAACTGGGCCGCAAGCTGTTCCTTTTGTTCTGCTGGCTGTTCACCCTGCTGGTCATCGCGGCCTTTGCGGACATGGTGGCTGGTACCTTCAATGCCTACACAGAGCCCGGCGTGCTGGCCGAAGCCGCGCAGGTGAACGGTGCGGCTGGTACCATCAGCCTGCTGTTCATTGTGTTTGCCATGATCTTCGGCCTGCTGCAGAAAAAGTTTGCCTTCACCGGCTGGAAGGAGGGCGCGGTGGGCCTGGTATGCACCGTGGCCGCTCTGGCCCTGGGCATGGCCATGCCTCTGATCGCAGGCAAGGAAGCCTGGATCTACATCACCTTTATCTACATCTTTTTCGCGGCGGTGCTGCCCATGTGGCTGCTGAAACAGCCTCGCGATTACATGACCACCTTTATGTTTATCGGCATGATCGCCGGTGCCGTGCTGGGCCTGCTGGTGGCGCATCCCACCATGAACCTGCCGGTCTACACCGGTTTTAACAACGCCAGCCTGGGTACGCTGTTCCCGATCCTGTTTGTTACCGTGGCCTGTGGTGCGGTATCCGGCTTCCACAGCCTGGTATCCTCCGGCACCTCCTCCAAGACCGTGAGCAACGAGAAGGATATGCTGAAGGTGGGCTACGGCGCCATGGTGCTGGAAAGCCTGCTGGCGGTGCTGGCCCTGTGCGTGGCCGGTGCGGCCGCCGCGGCGGATGGCACCCCCGCAGCCGGTACCCCCTTCCAGGTGTTCAGCAACGGCGTGGCCGGTTTCTTCCAGATGTTCGGCGTGCCTGTGTATGTGGCCCAGTGCTTCATGACTATGTGTGTGTCCGCCCTGGCGCTGACCAGTTTGGATGCGGTGGCCCGTATCGGCCGCATGAGCTTCCAGGAGCTGTTCAGTCTGGACGATATGAGCAAGGCCGAGGGCTGGCGCAAGCTGCTGTGCAACACCTACTTTGCCACCATCATCACCCTGGCAGGCGGTTTTGTGCTCACCCGCATCGGCTATTCCAACATCTGGCCTCTGTTTGGCTCCGCAAACCAGCTGCTCAGTGCACTGGTGCTGGTTACCCTGTGTGCGTCACCTTCACCGCACTGGTGCAGCGTCTGATCGCTCTGATCAAGGCCTACCAGGCGGGCAGCGCCGCCTTCCTGGTGGAGGGCCTGCAGCTGATCCTGGCTGTGCTGCTCATCGCGCTGGGCCTGACCATCGTGATCAACTCGCTGCGCGCCTATGCGGCCGCCCGCAAAAACAGCGAGACCACTGCCGCCTGATTCCGGCTTTTTGATCCGGATGGAAGGATAAATACCCCAAAAGCAAGGACAAAGCGCCCGCTCCGGACAATTTCCGGGGCGGGCGCTTTTCCGTATGTATAAATAATTATAGAAGAATCCCCGGCGGAGGCTGCGCGCAGTCCGGCCGGGGATTCACTGTTTTATGAACTTAGAGCATGGTGGTCAGGACCGGCCACAGGGCGAACACGGAAACCGCATAGGTGAGCGCGGTGCAGGCGACCACGCTGATCAAGGTGCCTGCCACGCTTACACCGCCTGCTTTTGCCAGCGCAGCAGTGGGGTCAGCGTTCTGGGAATTCTCCAGGATACGGCGGATGTTTGCTGCACCCCGTCGGCGGTAAAGCCAGAGAGCGAACATACCCTGCAGGAACATGAGCACGATGTTTAGTGTGCTGGATACCGCCAGCAGAATGTTCAGTGTCTGCTCAGGCATGGCAACCGCCAGAGGATGGCCTGCATAGGACATGAGCTGCAGCACAACAGGAATGCGCAGCACCGCGTTAATGGCCAGCAGCGCCAGGCCCTCGGTCCACATTTTGCGGTAGAAGAAATAGAAGGGACCAAAGAAGAAGGCGGCAAAGGAGGCGACCACCTTGCGGCCGGTTTCTTTCATGGCCTTGAAGCCGTTCAGGTAGAAGGAGGCGTTTTTGCCCAGATAGGCTGCCCAGTGGCGTGCCTTCACGCCCTCCAGCTCCTCCTCCGGGTCCACCCGCATGCCGCTGAAAACAAAGTTCGCCTGGAACGCGCCGAAGGGGTTGGAGAAGTCCGGCTCACGGGGAGCGAAGGGGTCCTCCTGACCGGAGCCGGGGCCGTACCGGGGCGGGACCTGACCGCCGCCAAAGCTGCCATAGTCGCCGTAGGCCGGAGGCATCTGGCCGGTGGCCGGGCCGTGTCCGTCCTGCATGCCGCGCAGGGGAGCGCCGCAGTTTTCACAGAACAGGCCGGTGGTCGGATTGGGTGCGCCGCATACCGGGCAGGCCACCTGCGGATCGGAATAGCGGGCGGAGCCTGCCCGGCCTGCTTCCGCCGCCTGGTTGGCGGCGGGGTCCGGCTTCCACTCAAAGCCGGTGCCGTGCTTGGATGCATACACGCAGCCGCCCTGCTTCTGGTAGCAGGCCCGATGGTAGGGCGCGCCGCACTCGGGGCAGACCACGATGTCGTCGGTTTCGGTGAAGGGCTGCTGGCACACAGGGCACTTGCAGCCGATGTAATTGGACATAGAAATAAACCTCCCGGATGGGAAAAATACAGGTAAACACATTTTAACGCAAATCGCTGCAAAATGCAAAACAAAAATCCCCCGGGAAGGCAGGTTTCCCCTTGCTTTTGGCAGGATTTTTCGGTATACTGTTAGCTGTATAATTTTGTATTCATGTATATTTTATAACAGAAAGGTTTTCCCATATGATCACGATCGACGAATTGAAAATGCAGATGGGCGGCCACAAGAACGCGGTGGACGAGCTGGGCGACGCCCTGGCCATCGCCGCCAGCGAGAAGCGGGTGGCCGAGCTGGAGCATAAAATGACCATGCCCGGCTTTTACGATGACACCGAGGCCAGCCAGAAGGTATTTGCCGAGATGCTGCAGATGATCACCCTGCTCAGCGGTGAGTACGACAAGAACAACGCCATCCTCACCTTCCACGCAGGCACCGGCGGCACCGAGGCTCAGGACTGGGCCGACATGCTGTTCCGTATGTACAACCGCTGGGGCACTGCCCACGGCTACAAGGTTTCCACTCTGGACTATCAGGACGGCGATGAGGCCGGTCTGAAGAGCGCCTCCATTCTGGTGGAGGGCCCCAACGCCTACGGTATGCTGAAGAGCGAGAACGGCGTGCACCGTCTGGTGCGCGTGTCCCCCTTCGACAGCCAGAGCCGCCGTCAGACCAGCTTTGCTTCTCTGGAGGTAATGCCCGAGATGGACGACAGCATCCAGGTGGACATCCGTCCCGAGGATGTGGAGATGCAGGTGTTCCGTTCCTCCGGCGCCGGCGGTCAGCACATCAACAAGACCTCCTCCGCGGTGCGTCTGATCCATAAGCCCACCGGCATCGTGGTGAGCTGCCAGACCGAGCGAAGCCAGTTCCAGAACCGCGATACTGCTATGAAGATGCTGGCTTCCAAGCTGTATCAGATTAAAGAGCAGGAGCATCTGGATAAGATCAGCGACATCAAGGGTGTTCAGAAGGAGATCGCCTGGGGCCATCAGATCCGCAGCTACGTCTTCATGCCCTACACCATGGTCAAGGACCACCGCACCGGCTACGAGAGCGGCAACGTGCAGGCTGTGATGGACGGTGATCTGGACGGCTTCATCAATGCCTATCTGAAGGCGGCCAGCCGGAACGAGCTGCAGGACGTATAATCCTTTTGCATACCCGGCACGGATACCAAGCAACCTAGAGGCACAGGGGATTCACCCTGTGCCTTTTCTGTGCGCATTTTCATGGAAATATAGAATAATGCTCCTGTTTTTTAACTGCTATTCGGAAAACGGCTCCATTGTGCCGAAGCGAAAACCGTGGTAGCATAAAATCAGAACAAAGGACAATGGACGAGCGGCAAAAGCCGGGAAAGGGCGAAGAAAATGGAACAGACCATGGGAAAAGTGATTCAGGCAAAACGCCGGGCCAAGGGCATGACCCAGGAGCAGCTGGCACAGCTGGTGGGAGTGAGCAGCGCGGCGGTGAGCAAATGGGAGACGGCCAGCGCTCTGCCGGATGTGGCGCTGCTCTGTCCATTGGCCCGTGCGCTGGACTGCACGCCGGACGAGCTGCTGGACTTCAAGCCCCAGCTCACCGAGCAGGAGGTGGACGCATTGGGCGAGACCGCCGAGTGCATGTTCCAGGCGGGCAAGTGGCAGAAGGCATGGGACTTTTGCGAGGGGCGGCTGCGAGAATATCCCGGCGATCTGTATCTGGCGTTTCGCTGCGGCGGGCTGTATGCCAAGTATCTGGCAGTGAGCGGCGAGGAGGAGCAGGCCCAAAAGCAGCTGCGCCGGGCCATCCAGCTGATGGAGCGGGCCTGTGCCATCCTCGAGGAGGAAAGTCAGCGGGCGGCGCTGCTGTCGCTGGCGGGGCTGTATGTGCTGGAGGACCGGCTGGACGATGCCATGGCCACGCTGGACCGGCTGCCCGGCTGCAATCAGGACGCACAGAACATGCGGGCCTCCATCCTGCTGCGGCAGGGCAAGCTGGACGAGGCCGAACAGCTGGAGACCGCAAATCTCTCCGTTCATCTGCACAATGCCCAGCTCAGCCTGCTGGGGCTTGCCAACATTGCCAAACAGCGGGGCGACGAACAAAAGCAGCTGGAGCTCCTGGACCGAATTGATCGGCTGATTGAGCTGTTCCCGGACCCGGAGGGCGGGCAGGGCATCGGCCGGGTGGCCTCGCTGCGCCGGGTGGAGCTGTACGCAGGCCTTGGCCGATGGGAGGAGGCCCAGCGGGAGACCGAACGGTTTGTGGCCGACAGCATCCGGGCACCGGAGGGTGACTGCGGCGGCAGCTGCCCGACCTGCAATGGGGGTGTGAGCAGGGCCTTTTTGATGCAGAACGCGCTGCAGATGCTCACCGAAGCCAATTTGCCTGCCCGGCTTACCGAACAACCGGCCTGGCAGAGGGAGGTGGAACGGCTGGAGCAGGCGGTGCAGGATGCCCGCGAGGAGGAAAACTCCTGCCCAGCTGGAACTAAAGTTGAAAAAACAGAGTGTGATTCAAACTGCACCTCCATTGTGTAAGAAGCGAGGATGGCGCTATAATAGAATCGGAATCCATTCAGGAAGTGGGGGAAAGACCCGTGAAGGAAAAATACAACGTGACCGGCATGAGCTGCGCGGCCTGTTCAGCGGCGGTGGAGCGGGCGGTGAACAAGCTGCCCGGCGTGAAAAGTGCCCAGGTGAACCTGCTGGCCAATTCCATGCAGGTGGAATACGACGAGACCGCGCTGGACGCCGCGGGCATCTGCAAGGCGGTGGAGCAGGCAGGCTACGGCGCAAGCCCGGCCAATGCCCCGGCGGCTGCAAAAACCGCTGGACCTCAGACCGCCGAAGAAGACCCGGTGGCCGCCGAGCTGGCCGGGATGAAGCACCGACTCATTGCTTCACTGGCGTTCCTGGTGCCACTGATGTACGTGTCCATGGGCCACATGATGGGCCTGCCGCTGCCTGCCTGGATGCACGGGCAGGCGGGTGCGGTGCCCTTTGCCCTGACCCAGCTGCTGCTGGTGCTGCCCATCCTCTATTTGAACCGCAAATTTTATCAGGTGGGCCTGAAAAGCCTGTGGCACCGCTCGCCCAACATGGACAGCCTGATCGCTCTGGGCAGCGGCGCGGCTGTGATTTACGGCGTGTTCGCCCTCTATCGCATCGGCTGGGGCCTGGGCACCGGTGACCTGGCTCTGGTGGACCGCTACCGGATGGACCTGTATTTTGAGTCCGCCGGAACGATTCTGACCCTGATTACCCTGGGCAAATATCTGGAAGAGCGGGCCAAGGGGCGCACCAGTGCCTCCATCCGGGCACTGATGGACCTTGCCCCCAAGACTGCACTGGTGCTGCGGCAGGGGCAGGAGGTGGAGATTCCGGCGGCCGAGGTGGCCGTGGGCGATACCGTGGTCATCAAGCCCGGCATGCGCATCCCGGTGGACGGCGTGGTCCTCGCCGGTCTGTCCAGCGTGGACGAAGCCGCCGTCACCGGCGAGAGCATCCCGGTGGAAAAGGGCCCCGGCGATAAGGTGATCGCCGCCTCGCTGAACAAGGCGGGCAGCTTTACCTTCCGGGCCGAAAAGGTGGGCGAGGATACCACCCTTGCCCAGATCATCGCTCTGGTGCAGGATGCCGCCGCGACCAAAGCTCCCATCGCCAAGCTGGCCGACCGGGTCAGCGGTGTCTTCGTGCCGGTGGTTATGGGCATCGCTTTGCTGGCCTTTGTGGTCTGGATGCTGCTGGGCCAGGGGCTGGAGTTCGCATTGGCCCGGGCCATTTCGGTGCTGGTCATCAGCTGCCCCTGCGCATTGGGCCTGGCCACCCCGGTGGCCATCATGGTGGGCACCGGAAAGGGTGCCCGGCTGAACATCCTTTATAAGAATGCGGAGGCGCTGGAAAACGCCCATAAGATCGACACTGTGGTGCTGGACAAGACCGGCACCATCACCGCCGGCAAGCCGGTGCTCACCGACCTGATCCCGCTGGCGGGCCAGCGCGAGGGCGAGCTGCTGGGTCTTGCCGCCAGTCTGGAAAAGCCCAGCGAGCACCCGCTGGCTGAGGCGATTCTGAGCGCGGCAGAGGGCACCGAGCTGCCCAGCCCGGAGCGCTTTGAGGCGCTGCCCGGCCGGGGCCTGCGGGCCACCCTGAGCGGCGTGGAATATCTGGCGGGCAATGCCCGGCTGATGCAGGAGTCCGGTGTGGAGATGGGCGATGCGGAAAACCGGGCCGAGGAACTGGCCCGGCAGGGCAAGACCCCGCTGTTCTTTGCCAGTGGCAAACGGCTGCTGGGCATCGTGGCGGCGGCAGACCCCATCAAGCCCACCAGCGCGGCGGCCATCCGTCAGCTGAAGGCCATGGGCCTGACGGTGGTCATGCTCACCGGCGACAATGCCCGCACCGCCGCGGCCATCCAGAGCCGCCTGGGCATCGAGCAGGTGGTAGCCGAGGTATTGCCCCAGGATAAGGAGGCCCAGGTGCGCGCATTGCAGGCCCAGGGCCGCCGGGTGGCCATGGTGGGCGACGGCGTGAACGACGCCCCGGCCCTTGCCCGGGCGGATGTGGGCATCGCCATCGGCGCGGGTACCGATGTGGCCATTGACAGCGCCGACGTGGTGCTGATGAAGAGCGATCTGTGGGACCTGGTGAACGCGCTGCGGCTCTCCCGGGCCACCATCCGCACCATCCGGGAGAACCTGTTCTGGGCCTTCTTTTACAACAGCATCGGCATTCCGGTGGCGGCCGGTGTGTTCTATGGCCTTGGTCTGGTGCTGAACCCCATGATCGGGGCCGCCGCCATGAGCCTTTCCAGC
>NZ_JAGHKE010000090.1:0-15371 GCF_017889395.1 Allofournierella sp.
TTGCGCTATGATCCTCAAACTTCCTACGCCGGCATTACCCGGATCAGGTTCAAGGTGACCCAGAGCTGCAATTTGCTCTGATCTCAGCCGGGGATGGCCCCCAGCGCCCCTGTTTTTATGTCCGTGCATAAGTATAACACGGTAGAGGAATTTGTCAAGGTTTTCCTTTTGTGGAATCAGAAAAGCGACTCACTCCGCGGCGGGAACAGCCTTTTTACCGGTTTTGCAGATGTCCTTCAGGCAGCAGGCGGCACAGTCCGGCTTGCGGGCATCACACACAGCCCGGCCGTGCAGCACGAACCGGTGGCACAAATCGCTGCCCTCCTCCGGGGGAATGATCTTCCACAGGGCCATCTCCACCTTTTTGGGCTCGGTGATGTTCTTCACCAGACCGATCCGGTTGCACAGCCGGATGCAGTGGGTATCGGTGACGATGGCAGGCTTGCCGAACACGTCGCCCATGATCAGGTTGGCGCTCTTGCGGCCCACGCCGGGCAGGCTGAGCACCGCGTCAAAATCGTCCGGCACCTTTCCGCCGAAGTCATCCCGCAGGCGGCGCATGCACAGGCTGATGTCCCGGGCCTTGGAACGGCCCAGACCGCAGGGCTTTACAATGGCCTCGATCTCCTCCGGTTCGGCGGCAGCCAGCGCATCCACACTGGGGTACTTGGCAAACAGATCCTTGCATACCACGTTTACCCGGGCGTCGGTACACTGGGCGGCCAGCCGCACCTCCACCAGCAGCTGCCAGGCGTGGTCGTAATCCAGGGTGCATTCCGCGATGGGGTATGCGTCTTTCAGGCGCTGGATCACTTCCAGTGCCAGGGCTTTTGTGGTCATGGGTGAATCCCTCCATTTTGGCTTGTGTAAAAGAATTTTCAATGATTATAGCACGAATTCTCAGTTTGGGCAAATCTTTTTGCTCCCGTCAGGAAAACTTGATGCCGGATGGTTGTGTGCGGGCGGCAGATGCGCTATAATAGAACAATAGTATAATAATGGCTGGGGCCATATGGGAAAAGGAGTGGAAACAACATGTATCAGGATATGATGGATACCATCGGCTTTGTGGCCGGGCAGGACCCGGAGTTGGCCGAGGCGATGCAGCGGGAGCTGGTTCGCCAGCGGCAGAACATTGAGCTGATCGCCAGCGAAAATATTGTCAGCCCGGCGGTTATGGCTGCCATGGGCACTGTGCTCACCAACAAGTATGCCGAGGGTTACCCCGCCCACCGGTATTACGGCGGCTGTGCCTATGTGGATCAGGTGGAGCAGATCGCCATCAACCGGGCATGTGAGCTGTTTGGCGCCAAGTTCGCCAACGTACAGCCCCACTCCGGTGCACAGGCCAACCTGGCGGTGTATTTTGCACTGCTGGAGGTGGGCGATACCATTCTGGGCATGGATCTGGCAGCGGGTGGTCATCTGACCCACGGCAGCCCGGTGAACATGAGCGGAAAGAACTACAACTTCGTGCCCTACGGTGTGAATGCTGATGGTTATCTGGATTATGATGCCCTGCGCCGGCTGGCTCAGGAGGTAAAGCCTAAGATGATCGTGGCGGGCGCTTCCGCTTATCCCCGCGCCATCAAGTTTGATGTGCTGGCCGACATTGCCCATGAGGTGGGTGCCTACCTGATGGTGGATATGGCCCACATTGCCGGTCTGGTAGCGGGCGGCGCGCATCAGAGCCCGGTGCCCTACGCGGACGTGGTGACCACCACCACTCACAAGACCCTGCGCGGTTCCCGCGGTGGTCTGATCCTGACCAACAATGAGGAGCTGGCCAAGAAGATCAACAAGGCGGTTTTCCCCGGCACCCAGGGCGGCCCGCTGGAGCATGTGATCGCCGCCAAAGCGATCTGCTTCGGGGAAGCGCTGCGCCCCGAGTTTAAGGAATACGCCCGCAAGATCGTGGAGAACGCTCAGGTGCTGGCGGATGCATTGACCGCCCGGGGCGTGAAGCTGGTGAGCGGCGGCACCGACAACCACCTGATGCTGATTGATCTGTCCGACGAGGAGTGTACCGGCAAGGAGCTGGAGCACAATCTGGACGAGGTGCACATCACCGCCAACAAGAACTCGGTGCCCGGCGAAAAGCGCAGTCCCTTCGTGACCAGCGGCGTGCGCATCGGCACCCCAGCGGTGACCACCCGCGGATTTGGTCCCGAGGAGATGAAGGTCATTGCGGACTGCATTGCCGACTGCATCTTCGATTTTGAAAACAAGAAGGACCAGGTGGCAGCCCGCGTGGCGGAGCTGACTGCCCGTTTCCCGCTGTATGAATAATCTGTAGCACCAACAAAAGGGCGGCTTTTCCCGTGCAGCGGGGGAAGCCGCCTTGCTGGCGCAATGCCGAAAAGGAGAGCACGATCATGGCATTTTTTACCTGCAAACTGAAAAGCCAGGCCCTGATGAGCACCACTCAGGTGCGGCTTTATTTCCCCTGTGACCTGGTGGACCGCTGGAAGGGCCAGCCGCCCCGTGCAGTGTTCACCCTGCTGCACGGCTTCACCAACGACGGCGACGACTGGGTGAACATGTCGGCGGCCCTGCGCTACGCGGCGGACAACAACATTGCGCTTGTGATCCCGGACGCGGGCAATTCCTTCTATCACGACACTGCCTCCAACCAGGCCTATCATACCTGGCTCACTGAGGAGATGCCTGTGCTGCTGGATCAGATCGTCAAGCTGCCTCACGAGCGGGAAAAGAACTTCATCTGCGGCCTTTCCATGGGCGGCTATGGTGCGCTGATGATCGGGCTCAACCATCCGGAGCGGTATGCGGGCTGCGCCAGCTTCTCCGGCGCAGTGGCCATGCACCTGATGCTGGGCCAGAAGGACAACCCACTGGTGCGTTATGTGTTTGAGCCGGTCTATGGTCAGGCGCTGGAGCTGCCGGAAAACCGGGACCTGTTCCGTCTGGTGCAGAAGGTGAGTGCCCTGCCTGCGGAGCAGCAGCCAAAGCTTCTGTG
Source organism: Allofournierella sp. (assembly GCF_017889395.1). Classification (NCBI taxonomy): domain Bacteria; kingdom Bacillati; phylum Bacillota; class Clostridia; order Eubacteriales; family Oscillospiraceae; genus Allofournierella; species Allofournierella sp. The sequence goes on from NZ_JAGHKE010000090.1 coordinate 2,978, forward strand.
TACCACCGGCCGCCAGGATCACGAGCCTTACTATATTTACGAGCAGAACCAGGCCTTCCGTCAGCTGGCCCAGAGCCTGCCGGTGGATTATACCTACATGGACTGGGATGGTGGCCACGAGTGGGCCTTCTGGGACCGGAGTCTGGTTTATGCCATCGACCGGTTTGTAAACCCGGGCTACGCGGACCAGATCCTGAAGGGCTGGAGCAGCGAAGCCTTCACCACGGAAAGGGGATAACATCATGAGTGAGCCTCTGGCCCAGCGGCTGCGTCCACGCGCACTGAGTGAGGTGTGCGGCCAGCAGCACCTGTTGGGGGAGGGCTGTGTGTTTCGCAAGACCATCGACAGCGGACGCATTCCCAACATGATCTTCTACGGCCCGTCCGGTGTGGGCAAAACCACGGTGGCACGCATCATCGCGGAAAACAGCGGCATGCGGCTGCACAAGCTGAACGGTACATCCGCCTCCACCAGTGACATCAAGGCGGTACTGGCCGAGATCGGCACCCTGAACAGCGCCAACGGCCTGCTGCTGTATCTGGACGAGATCCAGTATCTGAACAAGAAGCAGCAGCAAAGCCTGCTGGAGTGCATTGAAGACGGCTCCGTCACCCTGATCGCCTCCACAACCGAAAACCCCTACTTCTATATTTATAATGCGCTGCTCAGCCGGTGTACCGTGTTTGAATTCAAGGCATTGCAGCCGGCAGATATCGAGCAGGGAATCCGCAACGCGCTGGAGCGTCTGAGCGCCGAGGAGGCCGGACCCATCGAGATGCCCCGGGAGGCCTGCCAGTATCTGGCGGATGCCTGCGGTGGTGATATGCGCAAGGCACTGGGCTGCCTGGAATTTGCGGCCACCGCCGCCGCTCCTGATTCGGAGGGCAACCGGCTGATCACGCTGGAGATGGTCAAGCAGGTGGCCCGCCGCACCGCCATGCGTTACGACCGGGCAGGGGACGACCACTACGACATCGTGTCCGCCTATCAGAAGTCCATGCGCGGCTCGGACCCGGACGCGGCGCTGCATTATCTGGGCCGCCTGCTGGAAGCAGGGGATTTGGTAAGCGCCTGCCGCCGTCTGATGGTCTGCGCCTGCGAGGATGTGGGCCTGGCCTATCCGCAGATCATGCCCATCGTCAAAGCGGCGGTGGACATCGCCAACATGGTGGGCCTGCCCGAAGCGCGCATCCCGCTGGCCAACGCGGTGGTCCTGGTGGCCACCAGCCCCAAGTCCAACACGGCCTACATGGGCATCAACCGGGCCATGGCGGACCTGAAGCGGGGCAAATCCGGGCCCATTCCCCGGCAGCTGCAGAATAAGCACTTTGATGGAGAAGATGCACTGGTAAAGGGCCAGAACTATAAATATCCCCATGACTTTCCGAACCGCTGGGTGGAGCAGCAGTATCTGCCTGATGCACTGGCCGGAACTGTATATTATGAATATGGGGAAAACAAAAACGAACAGGCGGCCAAGGCATACTGGGATAAAGTGAAGAAAAAGTAAAAAATAAGCTTTTGAATTTGTTAACCGCCGTCCGAAATGCTCCGGGCGGCGGTTTTTGCACTGCGCATAAACTGATGCACGGCAAGCGGGAAAAGCTTTGGCGGTTGCTACAAAAACTTAAAATTTCATATAAAAATTTGCGCTGTTGCTTGACAAGGAACGATTCCTATTTTAGTATATAAACATAGAATTCAGTGTGAATTTTTGCAATTTTACAGAGCGGACGGATTTATGGATATTGACTGTGATCCGCGCTCGTTTCCGTTCCAAACGGAACAATACTGCAAAGGAGGTTTCCACAATGCGCTATTCCCGTCAACGTGAGCTTGTACTGCGTCAGGTGCAGAACCGTTGCGATCATCCCACGGCCGATGATATTTATCTGGCCATCCGTGAGGATTGCCCCGGGCTGAGCCTTGGCACGGTGTATCGTAACCTGAACGGCCTGGTGGAAATGGGTCGGGTACGCCGGGTATCCATTCCCGGCATGGCAGATCGTTTTGACCGTACCCTTTCGGAGCACGATCACCTTTACTGCACTCGCTGCGGAAAGGTTGAGGATGTTTTCCTGGACAAGACGGCGGTCAACGAGATGATCGAGGCCCGCAAGGATCTGGCCATCGAGCATGTTTCGCTGAATCTTTACGGGCTGTGCTCCGCATGCCGTGACGCGGCACGCAGCTGATTCGCTTCCACAACGCCCTGTTTGCGACTGCAAGCAGGGCGTTGTTTTTTTATACATATAAGGCTTTTAAAAAAGCACATTTTCCCACAAAAGTGCCGGAAAAATAGGCGAATGGAGCCCAAAAGTGTGGTTTTGGTGAAAAAATAAAAGTAATACTTTGTTGTTTTGCACAACAATGAATTGGAAGCTTTAGGCAAAAAATAGAAAACGTTCGAACCCACTTGCACGTGAAATTTCATGGTGCTATACTGAACGTGCAATGAGGAATGACACTTTTCTCACAAGCATAGTTTGATTTTTAACAGCCAACTGTAACGGAGTGCTTCGCGCACGGGTTGGGCAGGCACAACAGATGTTGTGCTGTTCATTGGTTACGGTGCGGCTGTTCTTTTTTTTATGATTTTTGATCATGATAGGGTCGTGGGTCGTAAGGAAAAGGGAAAAATCAGACAAAAATCAGAGTAAATAAAAACGGCTGTAACGGAGTGCTTCGCGCACGGGCTGTGATCCATCTGTCAAAGACAATGGTGAGCAGTGTGTTCTGTTACAGTCGTTTTTCGTTTGTAACCGAATAACAACACATGAGCAGTAAAGGAGAAGAATGGTTATGTATCTTTTGGGAAATGGCCGCCTGGTCACTCGTGATGACGCAAACCCCTATCTGGAAAACGGCTGTGTTGCCATTGAGGGCAACCTGATCAAAGAAGTGGGCGAGACCGCCGCACTGAAGGCAAAGTATCCGGAAGCCGAATTCATCGATGCCAAGGGCGGTGTGATCATGCCCGGCTTCATCAACGCTCACAACCACATCTATTCCGCCTTTGCCCGCGGCCTGACCATCAAGGGCAACAACCCCACCAACTTCCTGGAGGTTCTGGATCAGCAGTGGTGGACCATCGACCGCAACCTGCTCCTGCCGGACACCAAGGCCAGCGCCGATGCCACCTATCTGGACTGCATCATGAACGGCGTGACCACCATTTTTGACCATCATGCCAGCTACGGCGGCATCGAGGGCAGCCTGTTCGCCATCGCCGAGAGCGCCAAGGAGTTCGGTGTTCGCTCCAACCTGTGCTATGAGATCAGCGACCGCGACGGCGAGGACAAGATGAAGGCTTCCGTAAAAGAAAACGTGGACTTCATCAAATACGCTCAGGCCGACACCACCGATATGATCAAGGGTATGATGGGCATGCATGCTCCCTTCACCCTGAGCAACAAGACCCTGGAGTACTGCGCAGCCGAGAAGCCCGAGGGCGCCGGCTACCACATCCACGTGGCCGAGGGCATCGACGATCTGTACGACAGCCTGACCAAGTACAACAAGCGCCTGGTGTTCCGCCTGCACGATATGGACATTCTGGGTGATAAGACCATCTGCGGTCACTGCATCTACGTGAACGAGGCCGAGATGGATCTGCTGAAGGCCACCAACACCATGGTGGTACATAACCCCGAAAGCAACATGGGCAACGCCGTGGGCTGCCCCCCGATCCTGAAGATGATGGAAAAGGGCCTGACCGTGGGCCTGGGCACCGACGGCTACACCAACGACATGACCGAGAGCTACAAGGTGGCCAATGTGCTGCATAAGCACAACGCCTGCAAGCCCAACGTGGCCTGGGGCGAGATTCCCACCATGCTGTTTGAGAACAACCGCGCCATGGCCGGCCGCTTCTTCGAGAAGCCCATCGGCATCCTGAAGGAAGGCGCCTACGCCGACGTGATCGTTTCCGATTACGATCCCCTGACCCCGATGAACGCCTCCAACATCAACAGCCACATCCTGTTCGGCATGACCGGCCGCAGCGTGGTGACCACCATCATCAACGGCGTGGTCAAGATGAAGGACCGCGAGCTGATCGGCATCGATAAGGAAACTGTTCTGGCCCACTGCCGCGAGCAGAGCGCCGATCTGTGGAACCGCATCAACGCGGGCCGCTGATTCAGCACCCATCAGGCACAAAGAGCCCGGTTTGCACCCGGTAGACACCGGGCGGGCTCTTTGTGCCCCAACCTGTGTAACAAAGCCTCCGTGCGGGCTCAAAACAGTACGGAAACCGAGATCCGCTTCGAAAGGCGGGCAATGAATGTTTGAGAGAAAAAGGAGAATCATTATGAGCGACATCATGCGCCCCATTCCGTTTGCTGAACTGATGGATTGGGTCCTCACCGAGTACGCCCAGCAGGGCACCATCTTCGGCGTTGGCGACATCTACAAGCACACCGCCGGCAAGACTCTGCCCATCTTCACCGAGCAGATCGAGACCCCCTTCGGCCCCGCTGCCGGTCCTCACACCCAGCTGGCTCAGAACCTGATCGCCGCATACGCCGGCGGCAGCCGCTTCTTTGAGGTCAAGACCGTTCAGATCATCGACGGTGAGGACCTGCCCGTCTCCAAGCCCTGCATCAAGGCGGAGGACGAGTGCTACAACGTGGAATGGAGCACCGAGCTGCGCGTTCCTCAGGCTTTTGAGGAGTATGTAAAGGCCTGGTTCGCCCTGAAGCTGATCAGCCGCATGTACGGTCTGGGCAGCGAGAACGGCTTCGTATTCAACATGAGCGTTGGCTACGACCTGGCCGGTATCCAGAGCGAAAAGGTGAACACCTACATCGAGGGCATGAAGGATGCCTCCACCAGCAAGGTATGGGCTGAGTGCGTGGAATGGGCCAAGGCCAACCTGAACCGCCTGAACGGCATCGACGCCGCTTACATCGACGCCATCAATCCCCATGTCTGCACCTCCATCACCCTGTCCACCCTGCACGGCTGCCCCCCGGATGAGATCGAGCGCATCGCCACCTACCTCATCAATGAGAAGAAGCTGAATACCTACATCAAGTGCAACCCCACTCTGCTGGGCTACGAGTTCGCCCGCAAGACCCTGGACGACATGGGCTACGATTACATCGTATTCGACGACCATCACTTCAAGGGCGACCTGCAGTTTGAGGACGCCATCCCCATGTTTAACCGTCTGCTGGATCTGGCCGCTTCCAACAACGTGGAATTCGGCATCAAGCTGACCAACACCTTCCCCGTGACCATCGCTGCCGGCGAGTTGCCCGGCGAGGAGATGTACATGAGCGGCAAGAGCCTGTATCCGCTGTCCATCAGCCTGGCTCAGAAGGTGGAGAAGGAATTCGGCGGCAAGCTGCGGGTATCCTACTCCGGCGGCGCTGACTACTTCAACATCGACCGCATCTTCGATACCGGCATTTGGCCCATCACCCTGGCCACCACCCTGCTGAAGCCCGGCGGATACAACCGCCTGCGTCCCATGGCCGACAAGCTGGTTGCCATGGACTACGTACCCTTCGCCGGTGTGGATATGGAGAAGCTGGGCACCCTGGTGGATTCCGTCAAGACCGACGCCCACCATGTGAAGCCCATCAAGCCCCTGCCCAGCCGCAAGATGAAGCAGGACGTTCCCCTGATCGACTGCTTCGTGGCTCCCTGTGAGGAGGCCGGCTGCCCCATCCATCAGGATATCCCCACCTACATCCAGCTGGTGGGCGAGGGCAAGCTGGTAGAGGCTCTGCAGGTCATCTGCGAGAAGAACCCCCTGCCCTTCATCACCGGTACCATCTGCAGTCACCGCTGCATGACCAAGTGCACCCGTAACTTCTACGAGGAGAGCGTGCAGATCCGCGCAGCCAAGCTGGCTGCTGCCGAGGGCGGCTACGACGCCTTCCTGGCTGGCCTGAAGGCCGGCGCTCCCCGCAGCGAGAATGTTGCCATCGTGGGCGGCGGCCCCGCCGGTATGGCTGCGGCCTACTTCCTGGCCAAGGCTGGCGCGAAGGCTACCATCTTCGAGAAGCGCAATGCTCTGGGCGGCATCGTGAAGCATGTCATCCCCGGTTTCCGCATCAGCGACGAAGCCATCGCCAAGGACGCTGCTCTGCTGGAGAAGCTGGGCGTGGAAGTGAAGCTGAACACCACCGTGGCCAACCCCGCTGAGCTGCTGGGTCAGGGCTACACCCACGTGATCCTGGCCAACGGTGCCTGGAACCACGGCGCTCTGAAGCTGGAGGGCGGCGAGGCCCTGAACGTTCTGGAGTACCTGGACCGTCAGAAGAACGCCCCCGAGACCCTGAACCTGGGCAACGATGTGGTCGTCATCGGCGGCGGCAACACCGCCATGGACGCTGCCCGTGCCGCCAAGCGCGCCGGTGCTGCCAACGTTCGCCTGGTATACCGCCGCAGCAAGCGCTACATGCCCGCCGATGAGGAAGAGCTGGAGCTGGCTCTGGCCGACGGCGTGGAGTTCTGCGAGCTGCTGGCTCCCGTTGCCCTGAAGGACGGCAAGCTGGTTTGCGACGTGATGCGTCTGGGTGCTCCCGATGCTTCCGGCCGCCGCAGCCCCGAGGCCACCGGTGAGACCACCGAGCTGCCCGCCTCCTGCGTGATCGCCGCCATCGGCGAAAAGGTGGACACCGCCACCTTCCTGACCAGCGGCATCGCCGTGGATGAGAAGGGCAAGGCCAAGGTGGACGCCGACTGCAAGGCCGAGAACGGCATCTATGTTGTGGGCGACGCCAAGCGCGGCCCCGCCACCGTTGTGGAAGCCATTGCCGACGCCACCGCCGCTGCCATGAACATCCTGACCAGCGCCGTGAAGACCATCGACTTCACCGCCGAGGCTTCTCAGCTGAAGGCAAAGCGCAGCCTGCTGGGCGGCTATGTGGACGCCAAGGCCGAGAGCGACCGCTGCCTGGGCTGCAGCGCCGTCTGCGAGAACTGTGTGGACGTTTGCCCCAACCGCGCCAACCTGGCCATCAAGGTGCCCGGCATGGCCAAAGAGCAGGTGGTCCATGTGGACAAGATGTGCAACGAGTGCGGCAACTGCGCCGTGTTCTGCCCCTACGCCAGCGCTCCCTACAAGGACAAGTTCACCGTGTTTGCCTCTGAGGCCGACATGGCCGACAGCCAGAACCCCGGCTTCTGCGTGCTGGATGCCGCTGCCGGTAAGGTGAAGATCCGTCTGGGCGATGCCGAGTACGAGACCGTTCTGGCGCAGGACACCACCACCTACGGTCCCATCAAGGCCCTGATCGAGACCATTCTGAAGGATTACGCCTACTGCCTGTAATCCAGCTCTGCGAGTAAAGAAGGGATTCGTTTGATTATCATTCAAAACGGCCAGCTGGTCAGCCCCTCGGGGCTGACCAGGGCCGACCTGGCTCTGGATGGCGGCCGCATCGCCGCCATCGAACCACCGTTCACGACGCCGCGGGCTGTTATGTGTTCCCCGGCTTCATCGACGGCCACACCCACCTGGACATGGAAAGCGGCTCTCTGGTAACGGCGGACGATTTCACCACCGGTACCCGCGCCGCGGTCTGCGGCGGCACCACCACCATCGTGGATTTCGCCACCCAGGATAAGGGCGGCACCCTGAACGACGCACTGGACGCCTGGCACAAAAAGGCGGACGGCAAGTGCAGCTGCAACTACGCCTTCCACATGGCCATCACCGACTGGAATGACCAGGTGAAGGCGGAGCTGCCCGAGATGTTCCGCCGGGGCGTGACCAGCTTCAAAGCCTACATGGCCTACGATGCGCTGAAGGTGAACGACGCGGAGCTGCTGGAGATCCTCCAGTCGCTCAAGCCCTTCGGCGGCATCCTGGGCGTGCACTGTGAGAACGGCCTGCTGGTGAATGAGCTGCAGGCCCGCCAGAAGGCGCTGGGCCATTTCGGCCCGGATGCCCATCCGGTCAGCCGTCCCGCTGAGGTGGAAGCCGAAGCGGTGAACCGGCTGTGCTATCTGGGCAAGCTGGCAGGCACACCGGTCCATGTGGTGCATCTGAGCACCGAGTTGGGCCTGGAGGAGGTCCGCGCCGCCCGGAAAAAGGGCGTGACGGTTTACGCCGAGACCTGCCCCCAGTACCTGACCATGGACGAAAGCCGTTACAAAGCCCCCGGCTTCGAGGGAGCCAAATATGTGATGAGCCCGCCGCTGCGCACCCCCGCCGATGTACAGGCGCTGCGCAAGGCGGTGGCGGCAGGGGAGATCGATACCATTGCCACCGATCATTGCAGCTACAATTTCAAAGGACAGAAGGACCTGGGAATCGAGGACTTCACCAAGATCCCCAACGGCGGCCCCGGCATCGAGCACCGGCCCATGGTGGTTTACACCAGCATGGTGCAGCCCGGTGAGCTGGCAGTCACCGACTTCTGCCGTCTGCTGGCCGAAAACCCCGCAAAGCTCTTCGGCATGTATCCCCGCAAGGGTGTGCTGGCCGTTGGGTCGGATGCGGATGTGACTGTATGGGACCCCGAGGCAAAAACGGTGATCACCGCGGCCCGGCAGCAGCAAAATGTGGACTATACCCCTTACGAGGGCTTTGCCGTAACCGGCATGCCCAAAGCAGTATTCGTGGGCGGCGTGCTGGCGGCGGAATACGGCCAGCCTACCGGTCTGCTGGCCGGCACCTACGTGAAGCGCTGAAAGGAGCGTCTCCATGTATACCTTATATGTAAACGGCGTGGAGCACCACACCGATAAAAATGTCAAACTGCTGGAGTACCTGCGGGAGGACCTGCGGCTGACCAGCGTGAAGAACGGCTGCGGCGAGGGCGCCTGCGGCACCTGCACCGTCCTGGTGGACGGCAAGAAGACCAAAGCCTGCGTGTTCACCACCGAAAAGCTGAACGGCAAGCACATCACCACCGTGGAAGGCCTGACCGAGCGCGAGCGTGCGGTTTATGTATACGCCTTCGGCCAGACCGGCGCGGTGCAGTGCGGCTTCTGCATCCCCGGCATGGTAATCAGCGCCAAGAGCCTGCTGGATGAGAACCTGAATCCCACCCGTGAGGATGTGAAGAAGGCCATCCGCGGCAACATCTGCCGCTGCACCGGTTATGTTCGCATCGAAGAGGCCATCCTGCTGGCTGCCAAGATGTTCCGTGAGAACCTGCCCGTTCCCCAGGATGACAGCGAGGCCCGCATCGGCGCACACTTCCCCCGCGTGGACGTGGAGGAGAAGGTGCTGGGCACCGGCCTGTTCGTGGATGACATCAAGGTTCCCGGCATGATCTACGCCAAGGCCCTGCGCTCCAAGTACCCCAGAGCCCGTGTGGAGAAGATCGACCTGACCCGCGCACTGGCTCATCCCGATGTGGTGAAGATCCTCACCGCCAAGGATGTGCCCTTCAACAAGACCGGCCACATCATCCAGGACTGGGATGTGCTGATCGCCGAGGGCGACTGCACCCGCTACATTGGCGATGCCATCGTGCTGGTGGCCACCAACCACAAGGAGACTCTGGATGAGGTGCTGGACCTGGTGGATGTGACCTACACCGAGCTGGAGCCTCTCACCGATCCCATCAAGGCCATGCAGCCGGATGCCCCGAAGCTGCATGAAAAGGGCAACATCCTCACCAAGGAAGTGCTCAAGCGCGGCAACGCCGAAGAGGTGATCGCCAGCGCGCCCTATGTGGTGACCCAGCATTATTCCACCCCCATGACCGACCATGCCTTCATGGAGCCTGAGTGCGCCATCGGCATTCCGGACGGCGAAGGCGGCCTGCTGATGTACACCGGTAGCCAGTCGGTATACGACGAGCAGAAGGAAATCTCCCGCATGCTGCAGATTCCGCCCGAGAAGGTTCGCTGCCAGACAAAGCTGGTGGGCGGCGGCTTCGGCGGCAAGGAGGATATGAGCGTGCAGCACCACGCGGCGCTGATGGCCTGGGCCACCGGCCGCCCCGTAAAGGTGAAGTTCAGCCGTCAGGAGAGCCTGAACATCCATACCAAGCGCCATGCCATGGAAATGGACGTGACCACCGCCTGTGACGAGAACGGCAAGCTGCTGGCCATGAAGGCCACCCTGATCTCCGACTGCGGCGCTTACGCCAGCCTGGGCGGCCCGGTTCTGCAGCGTGCCTGCACCCACTGCGGCGGCCCCTACAACTTCCAGAATGTGGACATCACCGGCATCTGCGTTTACACCAACAACGTGCCCGGCGGCGCGTTCCGCGGCTTCGGCGTGACCCAGAGCTGCTTCGCTGCCGAGTTGAACCTGGATCTGCTGGCCGAAAAGGTGGGCATCAGCCCCTGGGAGATTCGTTACCGCAACGCCATCCGTCCTGGTCAGGTGCTGCCCAACGGCCAGATTGCCGGCCCCGAGACCGGTTATGCCGAGTGCCTGGAGGCCGTGAAGGAAGCCTACGAGAGCAGCCCCTACGCGGGCATCGCCGGCTGCATGAAGAACAGCGGCGTGGGCGTGGGCCTGCCGGATATCGGCCGCTGCAGCCTGGCTGTGGTGGACGGCAAGGTGCACATCCGCACCAGCGCCGCCTGCATGGGCCAGGGCGTTGCCACTGTCTGCACCCAGATCGTGAACGAGGTCACCGGTGTGGACCCGCAGCACATCTTCCACGAGCGTGCCGACACGGCCATCACTCCCAACTCCGGTACCTCCACCGCTTCCCGTCAGACCGTGTTCTGCGGCGAGGCCACCCGTCGTGCAGCCGGTGAGCTGGCCAACGCACTGGCAGGCCATACCCTGGAGGATCTGGAAGGCCAGAGCTTCTACGGCGAATACAGCGGCGTGACCGACCGCATGGGCAGCGACAAGCCCAACCCGGTCAGCCATCAAGATGGAAAACGGCTACGTGAAGAGCAAGTACGGCACTCTGGGCCTGCTGCGCGCCACCGACGTTCCTCCCATTGAGGTCATCTTCGTGGAGAAGGGAACTGAGGACCAGAACACCTTCGGTGCCAAGGGCGTGGGCGAGATCAGCGCCATTCCCGCGGCTCCCGCCGCAGCTCATGCGGCCTACCGTGTGGACGGTGTGTTCCGTACCAAGCTTCCTCTCCAGGACACCTTCTATAAGAAAGGGGGCAAATAAGCATGGCCAGTGCAAAAGCGGCGCCTTCTGAACAGGCGCTTTACACCCGCACCGGTATGCCCCCCCTGGCCAAGGCCATCCCCCTTGCACTTCAGCATGTGGTGGCCATGGTTGTCGGCTGCATCACCATGCCCATGATCGTCGCCTCCGCCGCGGGCGTTTCCGCCTCGGATCAGATCATCATGGTGCAGGGCAGCCTGCTGGTGGCGGCGCTCGCCATCCTGCTGCAGGCCTTTGGCGTGAAGGGCTTTATCAGCAGCGGCCTGCCGGTGATGGTGGGCAGCGGCTTCGCCTTCCTGCCCACTCTGCGCTCCATCGTGGAGCAGCACGGCATGGGCGGCCTGGTGGGCGCTCAGATCGCCGGTGCCTGTGTGGGCATGCTGGTGGGTCTGTGCTTCACCAAGATCCGTTTCCTGTTCCCGCCCATCGTTACCGCCAGCGTGGTACTGACCATCGGTATCTCGCTGTACGACACCGCCATCAACTACATGGCGGGCGGTGTGGCCAGTGACCCCAGCTACGGCAGCGCCCGCAACTGGATTCTGGCCTTCATCACTCTGGCCACGGTTATTATCTGCGGCCAGTTCTGCAAGGGTATGGTCAAAGCCAGCGCCACCCTGATCGGTATGCTGGTGGGCTATCTGGCAGCCATGGCCATGGGCATGATCCACTTCACCGAAGTGGGCTCCGCCGCATGGGTCCAGCTGCCCGCGCCCTTCCACTTTGCTCCCGAGTTCAACCTGAATGCTATCATCAGCCTGGGCATTGTGTTCATGGTGAACGCCGTGCAGGATATCGGCCAGTTTGAGGCCACTGCCAACGGCACCTATGAGCGGGCGGCCACCAACGCCGAAATCACCGGCGGCGTGATCGCAAACAACCTGTGCAGCCTGCTGGGCGGCATCTTCGGCGGCGTGCCTGTGGCCGCTGCCGGTCAGAACGTGGGTATCGTGGTCACCACCAAGGTCATCAACCGGGTGGTCTTCGGCATCGCCGGCGGCGTGGTCGCCGTTGCGGCTCTGGTACCCAAGCTGAGCGCGATCCTCATCACCATTCCCCAGCCTGTTCTGGGCGGCGCCACCGTCACCGTGTTCGGCTCCATCGCCATGACCGGTGTCCGGATGCTGGCCCGGGAAGGCCTGAGCCCCCGCAGCGTGTTCATCGCCGGCCTGAGCGTGGCCATGGCGGTGGGCATTCCCCAGACCGCCAATGCCTTCGCGGGCTGCCCCGCCTGGATTGGCCAGATCTTCGGCAACTCCGAGGTCATCGTGGTGGCCCTGACCGCCATCCTGCTGAATCTTATCCTTCCCAAAGAGAAAAAGGAGAATTGATA
>NZ_JAGHKE010000091.1:0-10087 GCF_017889395.1 Allofournierella sp.
GGTGAAGGGCGCGGCGGTAAAGCGGGCATAGAACAAAAGATTCTGCCACAGATATGCACCCGGCTGGTATTTAATGGTGTAGCCGTCCACATACTGCACATCCTGAGGGTTGATGGCGGACACCACCACATAACCGGGAGTGCCCTCCAGATTGGTAAGCCACTTGAAGACGCCGGAATGGTAGGTGGGCACCGCCCAGACCAGTTTGCCGTTCACCTGCTGCAGCGTAGGCTCACCAAGCACCACCTGACTGCCCAGACTGGGGCGCTCGCCCAGCTTTTTGTCCGCCAGCTTCTGAGCCATGGCCTTATCCACAATGGGCAGCTGGCTGGTATCGGTGGTGTCGAAGTCCTCGGCGAAGTCCATCTGGATCAGTTCCGGCATCTGGTCCCGGAAAGCATTCACCTGGAACAGAACGCTGGACCCGGCCCATACAATAAAGTATACGCCCCAAAGCACTGCCACCAGAATCAGCGGCCAGCGGCTGCCATTCTGGAAGCGCTCAAAACGCACGCTGCCCGGCACGCCCTGCACCGGTCCCGGCTTGGCCACCACCCGGCCGATCCGATCCAGCGTGAAGATACCCACCAGCACCGTGATCAGTACACAATACAGGAATGCCGACTCCGGATAGAGCGGGTTCAGGTTCGGGTGCTGAAACACCACATACAGCACGGCCACCAATAATGTGAGCAGCACCGCCTTCGCTTTCCAATGTTTCATATTTTTGTTCCTTTCTCTGCTGTGCGGATGCGTTTTCACCGGATCTCGGCCGCTCCGCTGCTTACTGGTATTCTATCACCGATAGCTCCGAATTCCAAGAAAGAAACGGTTAAAATTTTCCCAAAGGCAACCAGCCGGACTGGAAATCCCCGTCCGGCTGGTTTTCTGCCTGTTATTCGCAGGGCTCCGGCTCACAGCCGCCGCCCCGCTGGTCCGGCGCAGGCTGCACCGCCTGCACGGAATCACCTTGAATTTTTTGCACGCCACCGGGCAGGATCATCGGGTCCACCCAGGGCAGATAGGCCCCGAAGCCCTCCTCCGGGTCAGTCTGGTGCTTTTTCGCACCGCTTTGGCTGGGCTTGTCGCCCAGATCCACCTGACCAACAGCGTTCTGCCCCTGATGATGAGGCTGTGTATAGTTGTTATCCATTGTATTTTCCCTCTTTTCTGATGTATGACAGACCGATAAAACGGATTTCTTCCCTGTTTTCGGGCTTTTTCCGCCTCGTGCGCTGCCTTTTGCAGATAGTATGACCAATCGCATAGATATTATCCGGAAAACTTTTATAAAAAACAGAAAACCGGATTTTTTCCGTTGACAAAACCCATTGCATGGTCTATAATAGACAATGTCGCCGGTGAGAACACCGGGCCGGACATCCGGGTGTAGCGCAGTTTGGTAGCGCGCTTGAATGGGGTTCAAGAGGCCGTGAGTTCGACTCTCGCCACTCGGACCAAAAGCCATCAGCTGAAAAGCTGGTGGCTTTTTTGTTGCTGTAATGCGGGTTTGTGAGCGGTTCCGAGGTTTTGGAACCGCCCGTTTTTTATTTCTGCTGCAGGGGCTGTTCTTTTGCATTCTTTCCTTTCCGGAAACGCTTCCGTCAGCCGTTCCCTTATTCAAACCGCTTTCCCACCACATAAAGAGGGGCAAATAAGCCGCCCAACGTTGTACCTAGCATCACGGACAGCTCCATCTGAGGCCATACCACAGGCCACATCCACCAAAGGCCCATACAGAAAGCAGGCAAGGCTGCCATCACTGTGCAGGACCAGATCCGGCCCACCGTTAGAATATGCGGCCAGTTGCGATTGCTGAAACGCAGCCCCGGCACATTCATGCGGAACGGCCCATCCATTATTCCGTATATTCGGTTCTCGTCATAGAACCGTGGCAGATCCTTCCGGGCAAAAAAGCAGAACCATGCCCCAAAAACAGCTCCCAGCAGCACAGCCGTTTGCACGCTCTCCATTGGGATTTCCAGCCGTAGGCTCAGCAGCAGCTCCGCCATTCCCAGCAGCAATGAAAGTACATACCACAAGGGCCACCAGCCACAGCTGCGCCAGACTCTTTTTCCATCCTTCTTGGAGTATGCGATTGCTGTTTTCACCACATCCTCCACCGCCTTTGCATCCATTGGCTGCTGGCTAGCCTGACGGCGGCACATCAGAAGTTCCGTAACGGTCACTCCCAGCAGTTCCGACAGCGGAATCAACAGAGCAGTGTCCGGAATAGATGCTCCCGTTTCCCACTTGCTGACCGCCTTATCCGACACGAACAGTCGCTCTGCCACTTCCTTCTGCGTCATCCCCTTCTCCTTGCGCAGCTGCGCCACAAAGGCTCCAAATTTTTCTTTATCGATTGCAAACACTTTGCTCACCTCGAGAAAATCATACCAGTGATCCAGCTGAGTAGCAACCGAACAGCAGTAGAGTCCCCCTTATCCACCCGCTCAACAAGGGATTCTCAGCCCCTTCTCAGAAATCACGGAATACCTGCCCCGTCTATTGACACCCTGCCTCAATTCCTGTATCGTTTGTACAAAGACAGTTTTAAAACACCGTGCGCTTCGTCATCTGAAAGGCACCAAATTCAATCGAGCAGAAAGGGATGTTGGCTCATGAAATGCTATGATGAACAGCTGCGTCAACTACAGGCCCAGTGCGCC
Organism: Allofournierella sp.; assembly: GCF_017889395.1. Taxonomy (NCBI): domain Bacteria; kingdom Bacillati; phylum Bacillota; class Clostridia; order Eubacteriales; family Oscillospiraceae; genus Allofournierella; species Allofournierella sp. The sequence goes on from NZ_JAGHKE010000091.1 coordinate 2,670, forward strand.
CGCAAGAAAAAGCTGGAAGCTTCCATAGATGAACTGCGCGCCCAGCGCAAAGTTTATGCCGACCGTGCGGATGAGCTTCGAAAGATCCTCTCCAAAGAGCAGTCAGATGTGGAACGGCTGGAGGGGCGCAGTCTGGCTGCTTTCTTTTATCAGATGGTTGGCAAAATGGACGAAAAGCTGACCAAGGAGCAGCAGGAAGCCTATGCCGCTCAGGTAAAATATGACGCCGCCGCTCGGGAGCTGGAAGGCATTGAGCGGGATTTGAAGCGATGCGAAGACGAGCGGAATTCGCTCTGGGGCTGTGAGGCTCGGTACGATTCCCTTTTGCAGGAAAAAACGCTTGCCGTAAAGGCAGCCGGCGGGCCCACTGCGGAAAAGATTCTGCAGCTGGAAGAACGGAACGGCTATCTGGACAGTCAAAAGCGGGAATTGCAGGAAGCTTTGATCGCCGGTAATGCCGCACTGTCCTGCGCGGATCAAATTCTATCCGAACTGAACAGTGCAGAAGGCTGGGGAACCTGGGATCTGGTCGGCGGCGGACTGCTCACGGATCTTGCAAAGCACAGCCATCTGGACCAGGCCCAGGCTTCGGTGGAAACATTGCAGGCACAGCTTCGCCGCTTCAAAACCGAGCTGGCCGATGTAACAATCGATGCGGACATTCAGGTCAGCATTGATGGCTTCCTGCGTGTGGCCGATTACTTTTTTGATGGAATCTTTGCCGACTGGGCCGTACTGGACCAGATTCGCCAGTCACAGCAGCAGGTACAGCGCATCCGGAATCAGATTGAAATTGTTCTGAACCATTTACACACATTGATGAACCAGACGGACGCAGAGCTGGCCCGCATTTCCCGGGAAATAGAGCAGCTGGTCGCAGGGATCTCCATGTAAGGATCGCAAGCGATTCGTTTACCAATCGCGTTGCTTTTCGTTGTTCCATTCCGGATTTTATCTGAATGAAACCAGAAAGCTTACGTACTTTTTCTTTCTTTTAGTGAACATCAAAGGAGGTATTTTCGATGCGTAAAAATTTTGGAGCCAAGCCCTGGACCTATCCGCAGCCGGTGTTCATCCTGGCCACCTATGATGAGAACGGTGTTCCGGATGCCATGAACGCCGCCTGGGGCGGTATCAGTGACGACAAGGAGCTGACCATGTGCATCAGCGCCAGCCACAAAACCACCGCCAACATTCTGGCCCGCAAGGCCTTTACCGTAAGTATGGCTACCGCAGACCAGGCTGTCGCCTGCGATTACGTGGGCATTGAATCCGGCAAGCGCGTGGCCAACAAGCTGGAAAAGGCCGGCTGGCACACCACCAAATCGGAATTTGTGGACGCTCCTCTGGTGGATGAGCTGCCCATGGCGGTGGAGTGCCGCCTGGTGAGTTACGACCCGGAAAGCTGCCGTCTGGTGGGCGAGATCGTGAACGTGTGTGCGGAGGAGTCCGTGCTGGACAGCGAGGGAAAGATCGATGTGGAAAAGCTTGCGCCCATTACCTTTGACCCGGTGCACAATGTTTATCGCAAGCTGGGCGAAATCGTGGGCCACGCCTTCCAGGATGGCGCAAAGCTGAAATAACCAGGTGACACCATGAGTGAATCATTGTATCAATTTGAGGCGGTGATCGAGCCGGTACCGGACAAGGGGGGTGCGTTTGTTCGGGTCCCGTTTGACATCCGCAAGGAATTCGGCCAGGGTCGGGCAAAGGTGGAGGCCACCTTCAACGGTGTTCCCTACTGCGGCAGCATCGTGAACATGGGGGTCAAAACACCGATGGCTCCATCTGCTACATTCTGGGTGTTCGCAAGGACATTCAGAAAGCCATGGACCGTTATCCCGGTGACACCATCCTGGTGACAGTTCGCCGGATTTGAACGCCTTGCCAGGGGCATTTAAAACAACCTCATAAAAAATCAGAGGGAGCCTTCGATGCAGGAAGGCTCCCTCTGATGCTTTTTATCCATCCTTTCGGAGATTTCCGACAGCTTTTGCCGGGGCGTGATAACGCCAGCGGACATCTTTGTCCGGGTGCTTGGAATCAGGCTTGACAGCCGGATTCTCCACCGAATTGCTGCCCGGTGTTTTTCTGCAGCCTGCCAGCTGCCAAAGAAGCAGCCCACAGGCAAACAGTACAACCGCCGCCGCACCCAGCACCGCAAGCTGCCTCGCCGCCTGTACCGCTTCGGCCAGGTAATCACTGGTTTGGACCAGAGCCTGCGCGGCAAGCAGCGGATTCTGCTCATCTGTCTTAAAGAACTCCTCCGGCAGATCCACTCCGCAGAAGGCCAGGTTCAACACCGCTACCGGTAAAACCAGCCGGGCCAGACACCAGCCGAGCGCCCGCTTGCGGCCGCTGAGCATACTGCCCCACCGGCCATACAGCCGCACCGCATTCAGATAGCCCCGCAGCAGCACGCAAGCGCAGAGCAATACCGTGCAGCACAGGATCACTGCGTACACCTCCTGACGCAGCAGCTGCCGCCACAGGCCCAGATCCACCCCCTCTGTCTTCGGGGTGTAGTTTGCTTTTGCCTGCAAATCATACAGCACTGAAAGCCGCAGCCGGTCGTTCTGGGCAAGCAGCATCCGGTTGGGTGCAAGCGTACTGTTCGACTGATCGGGATGAGTGCTCAGATAGAGCGGCGCGGTTTCACCTTCCGGCTGGTATACACCGCACACCGCGTAATCCACGCCCTCGACGGAGATCGTCTGCCCTGCTGCCGCGATGCCCTCCGGCACCACCGCCCGATACTGCCGCAGCAGCACCGCCTGAGGCTGGTAGAAATCGCCCTCAATAAACGCAAGGCCTGCCACCTGGCCCCAGTTGGACAGCGCCACCCGGGTCGTCATCTGCTGCGTTCCGCCGGGCAGCTCCACCTCCAACTCTCCCTGCCAGGCGGCACTGTTTTCCGTCTTTTCTCCCACCCGGCGCTGGAACACCTCCAGCGTGAGGGGCGGCGTTTCGCCCAGCTCCGGGTATTCCAGCAGCATAGGGATGTACTCCAGCGCACTGCGGCAGAGCAGCACCTGCCGGGCAAACACCGCCGCACAGGCCGCCAGCAGCAAAAGAGCCAGCACACGCAGGGCCACCGCTGCCTTACTGCGCGGTCTGCTCGTTTTCATTCGCTCCATCCGGCTGCACCACCTTTACCAAATCCCCGTCCTGAATGGGCGCAGCCCCATAGGCCGCAATTCGAAACTCTCCGGTCTCGCCCAGATTCACCACCGCGCTCTGGCCGTCGGAGGCGTACACCTCCACTGCGACCGCCACTGCATAGTTCTGCTTGCCCCAGGGGGTCCAGCGCTCCTCCAGCTTCATTACCATGGTGGAGCCATCCTCCTGGGTTTGGATGGCGGACAGGGGCAGCTTGTACCAGCCTTCCGTAAGGATGCGGGCCTGAATGATCACCGGGCCCTCCGGCAGCTCCGGCAGCGGATTCTTCTGGCGCAGGATCACCGCATCCCCGGTCTGTTCCTCCTCGGGTGCCAATTCCAGGGCCAGCAGGTTCATCTCGCTCTCCGGCGGGAAGGCCAACAGCGAGGCGGCCTGCAAAATCTGGGCGTCTTCCCCCTGCACCGGCACACGAATGCGCAGCGCCGGACGCTCGTCCTCGGTGCGGTAAACCGTTCCGTTAAAAAAGTACTCCTGGTTCACACTGCCTCGGGTGGTGAAGACCGCCTCCACCTGGGGTGCAAGGGTCCACTCCACCAGCCAGGCGACCGAAGTGCACAGCACTGCTGCCAGCACAATCGCCAGAAAAACGGCAAAGCGCCGCTTGTTGTTTTTTGTTCGTTTCATGCTGTTTTCCTCCCGGGCGGCGCTTATTTGATGCCGGTAAATTCGATGCCCTCCACCAGTTCCTCGTTGAAGAACCAGAACAGCAGCAGCACCGGCAGCATGGCCAGCACCCCGCAGGGGAACACCACAGCCAGCGCATCCCGACTGGTACTGGCCAGGAACACCGAGAAGGGATATTTGGCGCTGTCCTTCAAAAAGGCCAGCGGCTGTTCCACCATATTCCAGGCATCAATAAAGGTGAGCAGACACAGGCTCACCGCACCTGCCCGGCCCGCAGGCAGCAGCACCCGGAACAGTACCGTCAAGGTGCCTGCCCCGTCGATCTGCCCGGCCTGCAGTACCTCGTCCGGCACGGCCTTAAAGATCTGGGTCATCAGGAAGGTTCCGAAGGGCAGGAATATGGCCGGAAGAATCAGCGCGCCGTAGCTGTCCAGCAGATTCAACCGTTCCAGCACGATGTAGTTGGGCACCAGTGTCACCTGTACCGGCATGAGCATGAGCACCACCAGCAGGTAAAACAGCCACCTTTTGCCCGGGAAGGAGAACTTCGCAAAAGCAAAGCCGCCCAGAATGCTCACCAGCAGCTGCCCGGCCACGATCACACCGCACATGGCCAGCGTGCGCCAGAAGCGCAGCCAGTAAGCAGTGCGCCGCAAGAACACCTGCAAATACCCCTGCAAAGAAAACTGTTCCGGCAGAAGGCTTAAATCCAACTCACCTGTGCCGGAGGCCAGTGCACCGTATCGCTGCACTGCCTCCTGGGGAGACAGAAAGCTGTTGCACAGCACATAAACCGCCGGGAACAGTACGATCACCGACAGCACCAGAAACAGCGACGCCAGAATCCAGTCCCGCTTTCTTCGTTTCCGCTTCACAAGACCGCCTCCCCGTCCTCTGACTGCATCCGGTACAGCACTGCCACCAGCACCATCATGCCTGTGAACAGCAGAATCGCCGCCACCGACAGCCGGGAATAGGTCATGTTATTGAAGTTGTTGTTCAGGTAATGCTGCAGAAAATACACGCTGGTATGGGGATGTTCACCGCCCAGCAGGAAGGCCTCCCGGTAGGATTTGAAGGCATTGATCACACTGATGACCACCACAAAAAACACTGTGGGCCGCATCAGGGGCGCGGTGATACGCCAGAACACCTGCCGCTCGTTTGCGCCCTCCAGCCGGGCGCACTGATACAGCTCCTCCGGAATCATGTTCAGCCCGGCCAGCAGAAGAATCACATTGTAGCCGCAATTTTTCCACACATACAGCGCCATCAGCACCCAGAAAGCCGCCGGGCTTTCCATCCAGCGGACCGGCGAAAGGCCCACCGCTTCCAGAGCCGCATTCAGCGCTCCCTGCTCGGCCAGGAACACATCCACCACCATCACAATGCCCGCCACCGGCACCACCATGGGGAACAGCAGCACGTTGCGGAAAAGCCTTGTGCCCGCAAACTTTTTCTGCAGCGCTAGGGCAAGCAGCATGCTCACCACCAGAATCAGCGGTACACCCAGCCCCAGAAAGCGCAGGGTGTTGTCTGCCGCCAGCCGGAAGCTGCGGGTGCTCAGCACATAGGCGTAGTTATCCAGCCCCACAAAGGTCTGGCCCCCAGGGCCGAAGGTAAGCGAATACCAGAAGGTAAGCCCAAAGGGCAGCGCAAAAAAAATCAGTGTTCCCAACAGTACCGGGGCGGCCAGCGCATAGCCGGTCAGGGCCTGGCGCCGTTTCCATCGGCTGTGTTTGTTCATGGCGGCCCGCCTCCTTTGCAGTAATTTTTGACAAATGCACTTTGAATGTTTATCATAGTAGTGTACTGTACATTTCAGCATAGCACACCCTCTACGCTTTGTAAAGTCAAAAGGCAGAGGCTATGCCGGGAGGGATCTTGCATGATACGAAATCGCATTTTCCGCTTTCTGCTGGCGGCCGCGCTACTGCTGGGTCTTGCCTGCGGCTGTTCTGTGCAAACGACCGAAGAAGAGCCGCAGCAGGACGTGATGGTCATCTGCGCCGAACTGCGGGACTACCGCAACGTGATGAAGGGTGTGAACTATTACTCGGTGCGCTACTATCCCAACGCCCAGTTCGAGATGCTCTGGCTGCCGGATCCGCAGGTGGACCCGGAGGGACGCGAGCAGCTGATTCGTCAGCTGCGCACCCAGATCATGGCAGGCAAAGGGCCGGATGTTTTTCTGCTGCGGGGCACCGATAGCCTGCTGAACCCCTCGGATTCCAGTGAATATCTGTTTGAGGATCTGCACAAGGCGCAGACGGCCGGGCTGTTCTGCGATTTGACCACCCTTTTGAGCGACCAGGATTTCGCCGGGTTGATTCCCGCGCTGGCCGAATACAAAACCAATGGCGAACCGCTGTATCTGCTTCCGCTGGGCTATCTGCCCCTCACCGTGAGCTATACCGGCAGGATGCCGGATGCCTTTGCCCAGGCGGCTCAGAGCACCGCTCCCCTGCTGGACTACCTGCCCTCGCTGCTCAGTCAGGCGGGCGATGACCACTCGGGAGAGCTTTCCGGCCTGGCCCGGGCGCTGCCGCTGGCGGGTGGCACTGGTGATCTGAGCGAGACCATTGACCGGGAGGATTTTCCGGCCCTGCTGCGTCTGCAAAAGCATCTGATGCAAACCAGCACTGCCGCTCAGCCTTCCGTTTCTTCGCTGAAGGAATCCCCCGCCGGCGGCAATGCCCTGTGCTGGACCGGCTTGCCTCTTTACGACCCGTTTTTAGAGCAGGCCAGTCTGCTGGCTGCCCAAAACAGCGAACCCTATTTTTCGGCGGTGCCCAATCTGGAAGGCGGCGTTACCGCCATGGCCACCAGCTACGTGGGCGTGCGGGCAAACTCCACCCATCTGGAACAGGCCCGGGAGCTGATCCAGCTCTTGCTCAGCGAACACATCCAGACCTGGGAGACCAATTTCCCAAACCCCGGCTACCGGGAGCTGAGCAGCGCCGACCAGGGCCTTCCGGTGTGCAAAACCGCCCTGGCTGCCATGCTGCGGGACCGCAACCGCTACGGTCCCGCCGGCGGCTTTGTGTGGGGTGAGATCAGCGATGCCACCATCGCCCGCTATGAGGATTTTCAGAACAGCGTGACCAACATCACCCTGGTGGACCGGCGGTACGAGCGGTATCTTGCAATCTGCGAACCTTACTTTGCAGGCACTCAGAGTGAGGAACTTACTCTGGAGAAATTGCAGCGTGAGTTCGTGATCTATGCGGACGAATGACCCGTCCTTGCTAAAACAAAATGCACAAAAAAGCCTCCGCAGAAGGTTCTCTGCGGAGGCTTTTATCTGTTTATTTTTCCGACGGAACGCGGCGGCGCAGCAGGCTGTAGGCCGGCAGCGCAGTCTCGCAGGGAATGGTGTACTTCATGGTGGCGTGAGGGGTGCTTTCCACCTCTTCGCCCAGCTCATTTTTGATCCATTCCGGGGTCAGGGTGATGCGCTCGCCCAGCGGGGTGAGCACCTCGATGGTATCGCCCAGGCAGAACTTGCCGCGCTGGCTGCACTGAGCCACGCCGTCCTGCCAGCCCTCCACCACGCCGATGAACTCCCAGTGGCGCAGGTAGCCGCCGTTTTTGGTCTCCTGCTTGGCCTGCTG
>NZ_JAGHKE010000092.1:0-10419 GCF_017889395.1 Allofournierella sp.
TAGAAATACCCGCCGGAACTATGCGGATCTGTTGACCAAGAGGTCGCCCTCCGCACGGAGGGCGTGGATAGAAATTCCAATATTGGTAAAACATTTAAAGTGCGGCAACGTGGTCGCCCTCCGCACGGAGGGCGTGGATAGAAATTCCCAGCCCAGAATTTCGCCCGGTAAGTAGCCGTGTCGCCCTCCGCACGGAGGGCGTGGATAGAAATACAACCAGCGGGGAAACGACAGTGGAGTTGTTATGTCGCCCTCCGCACGGAGGGCGTGGATAGAAATACCAGCGGCGAGGCCACCATTACCGTAAACTACCGTCGCCCTCCGCACGGAGGGCGTGGATAGAAATGGAAGAGTGGGAAACCTGTTGCAATGCCGATTGCGTCGCCCTCCGCACGGAGGGCGTGGATAGAAATTTGTACAGCAGCGCGGTGATCCACGCCATAGGGTCGTCGCCCTCCGCACGGAGGGCGTGGATAGAAATCATGCTTAAGCGCCGCCGTGAGCTGGAAGAACAGGTCGCCCTCCGCACGGAGGGCGTGGATAGAAATCGGGTGGGATGGTGTCGCCCTCCGCACGGAGGGCGTGGATAGAAATGATTCGCGCACCTGCGTGAGGTGCGACCGTCTGTGGTGTCGCCCTCCGCACGGAGGGCTTGGGTAGAAATTTTATCCCGATAGTTTAGTAATAACTTACGGTAGTCATCCTCTGTACAAAGTACGTATGCGGAGTTTGTGTAGAGGGCTCATTTTGCTGATTGTTACACAGAGAAGAGTACAGCTTTTTCGGGTATCAATTTCATCACGCAAACTCAAAAATCCCGAACGTGAGAGCGTTCGGGATTTTTTTGTTTTACACGGTGTTACTGTCCAAAATTTTAATCAGAATCTTCGTAATATAATTTTGCGGATTTACCTCCACAAACTGGTCAATGATATTGATGCAGATGACATCATCAGCCAGAGATAGCTCGGTGGAGGTACGCATTCGGGCAAAGGTTTCCCAGATCGTGAAATAAGGCCCGGAGTGGTAACCGGTCAGATAGGTCCCGGCGGGAATCTCGTGTACGGCGTGCTGTGAGGCCTCGGGAACTTCACCGATGAGATATGCACCGAAGGACTGCTCCTCGCCCTGATAAAAGGCCAGAGTGGGATACAGATAGAACAGCTCGTTGGAAAAAACCTCGCTGAGATTTCCCAATGCAATATACTGCATGGCATCAAGATGCTCCGCACTGACCTTTTCAACACAAAGATTTTCCAGCTCCTGCTCGGTAAAGGCAATTTTCGTCTGGATCACCGCATCCAGACGCAGCAGTTCCTGAAGCTGTTCCTGAAGGTTGCTGGACTGATGACGCAGATAGGAGCAAGTTTCTGTGAAGCTGCGCTGGCCCATAAAGCCGCTGATCTCAGACAGCGGGCAGCCCAGCCGCCGCAGATAGCGGATCAGTGCCAACGAGTAGGACTGATCGAATTTATAATAGCGATAGTTGCTTCCTTCCTCCCGTCCCTGTGGCAGCAAAAGTCCCTTTTCCTCATACAGCCGCAATGTCTGCACATCCACATGAAACAGCTTGGCCAACTCTCCGATTCGCAGATACTCCTTCATAACACACCTCCCGTGATGGCGGCAAAAAAGATGACAACCGCCGGGCTTCGACGGTTGTCATAATAGGGGTAATTTGAACGTTTGTCAAGAGCTGCATCAGCCGATGCGTTTGCCGCCAAGGTACCGGGCCTTGATGTTGTCGGTGGTTCCGATGTAGCAGAACCGCTCCACCACCTGAGCCGGGGTCAGAGGGACATTTAGATCCTCCATGCCGTCGATGACCAGCGCGTTGAACACATAGTCCTTTTCAAAGCTGCCCACCTTCCCGAACACGCTTCCGCCAGCCTTGGTGGCCAGATAAAAGGCGTTGGTGAAGGTAATGGGGCTGGCGTTTTCCGGCTCATAGAACCACTTCAGCTTGGACAGCTGAACAGCGCGGCCGATCTGTGTGTAGACGCCCATGGAATGGCCGCCGCCCACATCGGTGCCCAGGGTGATATTCACCCCGTTGCTGTGCAGGTTGGAAACACCCATGATTCCGGCGATGATGTTGGTGGTTGCATCCGGGCAGTGAACGGTGTAACCGCCGTGACGCTTGATGATTTCGATGTCCTCTTTGGCGGGGAAAATGAAGTGCGCGCCCACAACCGGGCCATTCTCCATCAGCCCCGCTCTCTCGTAGATCTCAGTGTCGCACTTGTATCCCGGATAGACCCGCAGAGCCTCCTGGGCCTCCCAGCGGGATTCCACCAGATGGGTCTGCAAGCCTACCTGATATTTTTTGCCCAGAGCGCCCAGACCCTTGACCAGCTCCTCGCTGCAGGTGGGGGCAAAGCGAGGGGTGATGATGGGTTTTGCGGTTTTGTGATCCTTGCAGTCGGCCAGATACTGTTCGGTCTCCCGGAGGGATTCCTCCACGGTCTCGCACAGGTACGACGGGGAGGCGATATCCATGCTCACCTTGCCCACATAGCCGTAGAGACCGCGCTCCTCCATGCGGCGAATCAGATAAGAGGTGGCCTCCCGATGGATGGTGGCGAAAATACAGGCATGGAAGGTTCCGTGCTTGATCATATCGTCAATGAAAGCATCGTAGATGGGCCGGGCGTAGTTCATGTCCGCAAAGCGGGCTTCCTGGGGGAAGGTGTACTGATTCAGCCAGTCGGACAAAAGCATATCCATGCCAAGACCGCGCTCGATATACTGCGAAGCGTGGACATGCAGGTCCGAAAAGGCCGGAATGATCACGCCTTTGCCATAGTCGGTGATCTCGGCGTTTTTATACTGCTCCGGCAGAACGCGGCAAATTTCCTGAACTTTTCCGTTTTCCACGATCAGATAGCTGTCTTCATAGGTGACCAGCTCGTCGTAGCTTTTTGAAAACAGAATGTTGCCATGAAGAATATTCACTGTATGTTCCTTTCTTCTATCAGACCGCGAGTCCCGACACAACGGACAGGAATCGAATTGCGATACCGGCCAGAAGACCCACAAAGGGATCGATCAGCGCGGTGACGGCAATGGTAGCGCCGCCGGCCAGAGCATCCGCCTGGCTTGCACCCTCAAAGGTGGCTGCGGCGTACTGGGGAACACTGACCATGGAGCCCAGCACGAACAAAAAGCCGGAAATGGAGACCGCCGGAATGAACCGCGCAATCTTCGGCACAAGGCGTGCGAAGAGGATGAGCGCCATCACCACCATCAGCAGAATACCGGCCGCCACCGGATGGGGCGCCGCCGCTGTGGAGGAGAGGGTGATTTCAACGGGAGTACCGCCAAACAGACCGGTCAGGATATCCGCCGCGCCGGAATAGATGGTCAGGCCGTCCACATTGGGGTTTTCCATTCCGGCCATGCCGGAAACGATGCCGCTGTAAGCGATGTTCGTGCCAATGGACAGGCAGGCCAGGGCAAGAGCGCCGCGAACAACATTCAGATTGGTCACAGGCTTGAAGAATTTGAATTTGCTCTCTTCCTTTACCTCCTCCATGGGACCCTTGTTCAGGATCAGGAAGCAGGCGATGCTGGCGGCCATGCTGATGACCAGGGTCCAGTTCAGGTCCTTGGTCAGAAAGTAGGCGGCAAAGGCGGAAATGAGCGAGACTGCACCGGTCTTCTTGCTCTCCCTGATCAGATCAATGGCTACCCGAATAACGATGATGCCCACACCGGCCTCCATGCCGGAAATGATGGAGATGCCCGCAAAATCCACGATGCGCTGCAGCAGTCCCAGACCGCCCAGCACCACCATGATCACACCGCTGTAAAATACGATGCTGATGCGTTCCCGGAAGTTTTTGCCCACACTTCCGGCCAGCACGATGGTCTCGCCCTGAATGTTGATGGGAATGACGGTTTTAAATACCAGCATGCCGATGATGCCCGCACAATAGCCCAGTGCGGTGGGTGCGGACAGAAACCCGAAGCTGAGGCCCATGATGATTCCCGAAAGGCCGTTGATCACGTTTCCGAGCACCGAAAGAATGTCTTTGATGATCTCAAATTCCAATGTGTTTTCCTTCCTCTCTGTTTCTGCGCCAGCCGGAACGCCGCTGTTCTGGGATGGCGCTGATTTGCTGTTATTGAATGGTTTCCGATGTCAGGATAAATCCTATGGTAACCATAGAGTCAAGAGCTTTTAAAAGGGTGTTCGGAATATTTTTCATAATTATCGGATACTTTTAGTAATTACTCGTACCGTAATTACAAGAAGTATCTTTTTTATAAGAAGGAAAAGTAAAATAGCTGCCGCTGCTTATCCAAACACACAGGGATATGCGATATAATATGGGGGAGCTTTGGAATGGGCAAACAGCCTGCAGTATGTGTGGAAGGGAGAAAAAGATGGAGATTCGGGAATACCGGCCGGAGGACTGCGCAGAGCTTACCCGGCTGTTTTACGACACAGTGCACACTGTCAACAGTAAGGACTACACCCCGGACCAGCTGGACGCCTGGGCGGATGGGAAGCCTGATCTGGAACGGTGGGATCGGTCGCTACGGGAGCATTTCAGTCTGGTGGCGCTGGAAGGGGAACGAATCGTCGGTTTTGGCGATATGGACGCCACCGGCTATCTGGATCGATTGTATGTGCACAAGGACTACCAGAAGCAGGGGGTTGCCACTGCCCTCTGTGACCGGCTGGAGCGGGCCGTGAGCGGGATCATCGTTACCCATGCTTCCATTACGGCACGCCCTTTTTTTGAGGGGCGGGGATATGTGGTGGTGAAGGAGCAGCAGGTGGAGCGTAAGGGGATTCTGCTGTGCAATTTTGTGATGGAGAAAAGACGATAAGAAACGCCGGGCTTCCCGATTGATCGGAAAGCCCGGCGTTTTTATGGCTGTATTTTGAAAAAAAGATCAGGCATTCTCACCGAAGAAGAGGGCCAGGTCCTCCTCCACAGTGCCGATGCCCGCGATGCCGAACTGCTCCACCAGCAGCTTCGCCACATTGGGGCTCAGGAAGGCGGGCAGCGTGGGACCCAGATGGATGTTCTTTACACCCAGATACAGCAGCGCCAGCAGCACGATTACCGCCTTCTGCTCGTACCAGGCAATGTTGTAAACGATGGGCAGCTCGTTGATGTCCGAAAGGCCGAAGGCCTCCTTCAGCTTGAGGGCGATCACAGCCAGAGAGTAGGAGTCGTTGCACTGACCGGCATCCAGTACCCGGGGAATGCCGCCGATGTCGCCCAGGGGCAGCTTGTTGTATTTGTACTTGGCGCAGCCCGCAGTGAGAATTACGGCATCCTGGGGAAGCGCCTTGGCGAACTCGGTGTAGTAGTCGCGGCTCTTGGCACGGCCGTCGCAGCCTGCCATGACCACAAACTTTCTGATGGCGCCGCTCTTCACCGCGTCCACGATCTGATCGGCCAGAGCCAGCACCTGCGCATGGGCAAAGCCGCCCACGATCTCGCCGGTCTCGATTTCGGTGGGAGCCGGGCAGGTCTTGGCCTGCTCGATGATGGCCGAGAAGTCCTTGGTCTGGCCTGCCTCACCGGGAATGTGTTTGCAGCCGGGGTAACCGGCGGCGCCGGTGGTGTACAGCCGATCCTTGTAGCTGGCTTTGGGCGGCACAATGCAGTTGGTGGTCATCAGAATGGGACCATTGAAGCTCTCGAACTCCTCCTTCTGCTTCCACCAGGCGTTGCCGTAATTGCCCACAAAGTTGGGGTATTTGCGGAAGGCGGGGTAGTAGTGGGCGGGCAGCATCTCGGAATGGGTGTATACGTCCACGCCGGTGCCCTGGGTCTGCTCCAGCAGCATCTCCAGATCACGCAGGTCGTGGCCGGAAACCAGAATACCGGGGTTCTTGCCCACGCCAATGTTTACCCGGGTGATCTGCGGGTTTCCGTAGGCGGTGGTGTTGGCCTTGTCCAGCAGAGCCATGCCGGTCACACCCTGCTTTCCGGTTTCCAGAACCAGTGCAGTCAGCTCCTCGGCAGTGAGGCTGTCGTCCAGAGTGGCAGCCAGAGCCCGCTGCAGGAAGGCGTCCAGCTCCGGGTCCTCCTCTAGCAAAGCGTTGGCATGCTTGGAATAGGCGGAAAGACCCTTCAGGCCGTAGGTGATCAGTTCACGCAGGGAACGGATGTCCTCGTTTTCGGTGGCCAGTACGCCCACGGTACGGGCTTTCTGTTCCCAGTCGCCGCTGCCGTCCCACAGAGCGGCCTCGGGCAGGGGGATGCGGTTGCTCAGCTGAGCCAGCAGAGCCTGCTTTGCATCCAGAGTGGCATGAATGCGGGCCACGATGGCTTCTTTATCAAAATTGGCGTTGGTGATGGTGGCAAACAGATTCAGAGTAATCAGATGATTGATGTGAGAAGGCACCTCTTTGCCTTCGCTGCGCAGGGCGGTGGTCACCGCGCTGATGCCCTTGCTGGCGTACACCAGCAGATCCTGCATGGCGGCCACATCGGGGGTCTTGCCGCACACGCCGGAAAGGGTACAGCCCTTGCAGCCGGCGGTTTCCTGGCACTGATAACAAAACATTTTCTGTTCCATGGTCAAATCTCCTTATGGATGGGGAATGAAGGGAACGCCGGAGCGTTCTTAGTGAAAAAGCAACCGGCATAAAAGGCTTTATCTGCCGGAAAGCTGCTCTAATGATAATGCATTTTTGAAAACATGTATGTTTGAAATCCAACATTTTGATGATGTCAAACGGAAAGAACGGCACCGAATAAAGATATATTGCGCAGGAATGGAACCGAAATTCCCTAGGATTCAGGCAGGTTTTCTGAATATCACATTGTGAGACTTGAGATTTTTATGCATAAAAACGGGGAAACTGTCACTATTTTTTCATTGACCTGAAGACTTTTCTGTGATACAGTGTTAACAAACAGGAAGGTGTTTACCAACTCGCACAAAGATGATAGGTAATTGGTGAATTTGCCTGTGAATTTGCTCCAAAAGTTGTCGATAATCCCATTTGACAAACGTTGGGCAAAACGGTATGCTTTTATTATGTCACATAGAGGTCCGGCGGATAGGCCGGTTCAGGTCGCCGCGTATGACTCAGATCACTCCAGAATTGCTTGAGCAGGCCAAGGCAGGGCAGGAAGCTGCGCTGGCCGCTGTGCTTGCCCATATGATGCCGGTGATCCGCAGCCATGCGGCAGCGGGTGTTTGTCCCGGGCTGGATCTGGACGATGCGGTGCAGGAAGGAATCATCGGCTTGTTTGCCGCCATCCGAAGCTACCGCCCCGGAGAAGGAACCTCGTTTGGCACCTATGCGGGCCGCTGCATCCAGAATGCAATCCGCACCGCAAGGCGAGCGGCCGGCCGCAAAAAGCATGGTCCGCTCAACCAGAGCGTTCCCCTCAGTGAGGAAAACACCGCTCCCGGGCCGGAGGAGATGGCCATCCAGAATGAGCAGCTGCAGGATACTCTGCAGACCATTCAGACCCGGCTTTCCCCTTTTGAGCAGGAGGTGCTGGAGCTGTTCCTGAACGGCTGCAGCTACGAGCAGATCGCTCAGGCGCTGAATCGCAGTGCCAAATCGGTGGAGAACGCACTTTCCCGCCTGCGCCGCAAGCTGAAAGAGGCCCGCGGCTGAAGTTTTTCTTTTGGATTATGGGTGGCGACCCATAAGTATATATGCCCCTGTAGCTTAACATTTAGAGCATTGGTCAATTCCAAAGGTGTCGGTTGAAATCCTTCCGCGGGCAAAAAAACAGAATGCAGAGGAGAATCTAGCATGTACGAAGATAAGACCCTGGTATGCAAAGACTGCGGTAAGGAGTTTGTATTCACCGCCGGCGAGCAGGAGTTCTACGCCAGCCGTGGCTTTGAGAACGAGCCCCAGCGCTGCAAGGCCTGCCGTGACGCTCGCAAGAACGCCACCCGCGGCACCCGCGAAATGTTCGAGGCTACCTGCGCCGCTTGCGGCAAGGTTGCTCGCGTGCCCTTCCAGCCCCGCGAGGATCGCCCCGTTTACTGCAGCGAGTGCTTCGCCAAGATGAAGGAGAACGGCTGATCCGTTTTTCGCTTCTTTGCGATTCAAAGCCCCCGGCAACAGCCGGGGGCTTTTTCTGTGCCCGGGACGCGGCCTTGTGTTTTGGGTGCATTTACGGTACAATGAACAGGCGGCAGAACGGTGTGACCGGGTCTGCCCATATACTATACATAATAATGTAAGAGCAGGCGGGGCCAGAGCGTCCGGCCTGAATGCAAACCCAAACGGAGGAGCCCTGTTATGGCATGGAACCAAACAGCTTGCAAGCGCTGGCGGCTGGTCGCCGCGGGTATTCTGGTGGCTGCGGTCACGGCGCTGGCCCTGGCCTGGACCGGCTACAATGTGATTCGCACGGTGAACGGCCAGTCGGAATATTACCAGGTGCATGATTATTACGCCGAGGATCAGGTGATGCTGGCGGCGGACCCGGCCCAGGGCTGGACCCAGGGTGTTCTCGCCGGGCCGGATACCCCGCTCTACGGTGTACGGCTATATTTTTCCAGTCTGGATCGGGTGGTGCACGGCACCCTGTATGTGGACCTGCTGGACGAAAGTGGCCAGAGGCTGACCGGTGCCGTGCTGGATATGACCGAGATCCTGGGTCTGGATTTCCAGGGCATTGTATTTGAGCAGCCGGTCTTCCCGGAACAGGATGGCACCCGCTACACCCTTCATATCTATTATGCACCGGCCACGGCAGAGGATGTGCTGGGCCTTGTCTATGGCGCCGGACCCATGCCGGCGGAAGCGGAGCTGGATGCAAACCAGATCCCTCTGGTGCCAGACCCGGATGCGGCGATCAGCGCCAATGCGGCGAACCCGGCCTTCCCGCTGGAGGGCGGAACGGTGCAGCCGGAGGGCGGCGCCACTGCGGCGATGCAGTACATCACCAACTACAGCGGCAGCATCGGACTGTGGCTGTGTGTTCCGGTGGCGGTAGTTCTGTTCGCGGCGGTGATGGGAGCCTGGTGGCTGATTTTCTGGAAAAAGGCGTCCGCACCGGTCTGTGTGGCCTATACGGCGGCGGTTCTGGGCCTGAGCTGGGTGCTGATCACACCTCCTATGGCCGGGCCGGATGAATATACTCATCTGGCGGGAGCTTATTCCATGGCAAATCAAATGCTGGGTCAGCCCGGCGCACAGATGCATTACGACGACTGGGGCCGGGAGGTCTACACGCTGCCCATGCGGGAATGTGACGCCGGATACATGCGGGATCGTTCCGGTGAGATCGGGGTGTTCGGCTACAAGCAGATTCTGGATCATCCGGGCGGATTTGGCAACAGCGGTCAGCTCACCCGAGAGGTGGAGGTGGTGGCACCGGCCAACCCGCAGGCGGTGCAGTATCTACCTCAGGCGCTGGGCATCCTGCTGGCCCGGCTGATCGGTCTGGGCTTTTATCCCATGCTGCTGATGGGGCGGCTGTTCAGCGTGGCGGCGTACACCGCATTGGCGGCGCTGGCAGTGAGCGCAGCGCCCCGGGGCAGCAAGGAAATCTTCAGTGCGGCGGCGCTGCTGCCCATGGGGCTTTCCCTGGCGGGCAGCTTCTCGGCGGACACCATGGTATTGGGCATGGCCTTTCTGTTCACGGCCCTGTGCTTCGCCGGTATGACGGAGAAGAAGCCGGTGAGCTTTGTGCGTCAGGCGGCGCTTCTGATTCTGGCAGCACTGCTGGCCCCGGCAAAAGCGATCTACCTGGGTATGGTGGCGCTGGTCTTCCCTATGAAGGCGGAGAATCTGGGAGGCAGGCTGCGCAGCCGTGTTTTCAAGGCGCTGGTATGTGCGGCGGCCGTGATCGGCTGGCTGCTGGCCAACGGCACCACCATGGCCTATATGCTGCGCAGTGTGGATACCGAGCGCATCCAGCTTGCCGTATTGCCTGCGCTGCTTCTGGCGGCGGTATGTGTGGCTGCCTGGTATAAACTGCATCACAAACGCTGGTTCAAGTGGGCGGCGCTTGGGGCCTGCGGGCTGATTGTGCTGGCGGGCGGAGCCACCGTGCTCTGGGTGCTGGCCAACAGCGGCCAGACCCTGACCCCGGAGGAGATGGCCGCGGGCATCCAGCCCAACGGAGAATCCATCTATACCTTCAGCATTGGCTACATGCTCAGCCATCCCAGTCAGACCATCAAGTTGCTGGCCAACACGGTGGTGGATCAGCTGCCGGTCTATCTGCAGGGACTGGTGGGCGCGCTGCCCGGCGAGCCCATTGTGCACAAGCTGGCGCTCAGCTGGAGCCTGACCATTCTTCTGCTGCTGGTCCCGGTGTGTGCTTCGGTCCGCCAGACCGAGCAGCCGGTGCGGCTGACCCGGCCGGTCCGCTGGGTCATGGGCCTGGTGGTGGTCTCGGTGGTGCTGCTCATGGTGGCGGCGGCTTTGATCTGGACGCCCATCAATGCGACCACTGTGTTCGGCAT